>JAHIVR010000202.1 GCA_018816625.1 Nanobdellota archaeon
CGTAGCTTGAGTAACATTACCGAACCATTTAAGGTCTCCTGTAATATTCCCCAATGTTGCACTACCTCCAATATCGAGAGTAAAATCTTGCCCAGCTCCACCATCAGTAAAGTTAAGCTTCATATTACCGGCAGTAATCGCAGCATTTATTGCTATGGTTGTATCTCCAATAATAATATCTCCAATATCACAAGAAGCAATAGTCGCAGTAACTGTTGCTACAGAATTTCCTGCAACACAAGCCGCAGAAAATCTCGGCCTAACAGAATTTTGAACAGTCCCATCTACATCACTGTAATAGATTTCTAACGTAGAGTTTATCTGAGTACCTTGTATTTCATCAGACTGATTTGCCCATCTAAGATAAACCTTATTAGTTTCCTGACCTGCAGTTGTTGTAATAGCATCTTTTCTACCATCAACAGCCGCAATAATCATAACAGGTTTATCCAAAGCTTGAGCAGTGGATGTTAAGTCCGTGTCATTCCAAAGATCTTCAGCATCATCAAAATAAACCTGAAAATCCTCATAAGTTACCTCTGTAAGTCCATCAAATTTTACTTCTCCGAAGTTTTCAGGGAACACATAACTCCCGCCTGCATAAACTACCTCATCAGTATCTCGTGTCTCTTTATGATTATACTTAATACCAACATACCCATTAGCAATAGAAGCATTAGAAATAGTCCATACCCATTGGGGGTCATCTTTATCTTCACCAATGTATTCTTGTCCATCAGTATAAGTCTTTGAGATATCTTCTCCAATCTTAAGAATAACCTTACTTAATTCCGGAGAATTAGTATGGTATCCAATAGAATCCACATTAACCTTAAGACCATTAATAGTCTTAGTTGAACTAGTAGAGATAGACTCACCATTCACCAAAACACTTCCACTATAAATGTCATCAACAGTAAATGTCTGTCCACCAACAGTAACACTCTCTCCAATACCAAGGGAATATTCTTCAGATGTAACAACTGTAATTGTAGTTGCAGTCATTCCACTAATCTTATATGATTTACCTAAAAGAGTTAAGTAAAGGTCTTCAGCACCTGTAGCTCCAACACCGGACATATTGAATGCATCATCAAATACAAAACGATATTCAAGTTGCTTATCATTAGTTAACGCTACAAGCTCAGCATAATCATTATCATTAAATGTAGTGAGAAAAGACATAGAACCAACTCTAATCTCTTCATGATAGTTATAATCATCAGAACCACCAGCGTCATCCCATCTTAGTATATCATCAGCAAGAAGAGAAACTCGGCTATCTGTTAATGTATGACTTATCTTAGAAGTTCCAGCAGAAAGATTTCCACCAAGAGCAATCTCAGTTTCAGAAATACCGGTTCCGCCTTCCAGACCTGTAGTTCCACTAACCGCATTTGCGTTCAAGTTAGAAATAATAAGTCCAGCAGCATTAGTATCAGAAACAGCAGCATTAGAACCTACAACAACAGCAGTATTACTCGTAAACGGAGTTGGATAAGCAGCAGCCGCAGCAGCGCCTATTGTAGCTCCAATCAAAGCAGCACTTCCTAAAATCGTTATAGCTTTTCTAAATATTTTTTTCATTATTTTAAACCTCCTTTCAGTACCATTAGTTCAGCCGCCAAATTCTTGGCCTCGAGTAACCTCAAGTTCGGGTTTTCTAATAGCCTGGCCGGATTCTTATAACTAGGGAGCGTTATAAGTTTGTAATCACTAGGGTCCCTATATGTACACTGACTAGTCAATGCATTATTGATAAACAATAACGCCTAACAACCTCACTCATTTTTTATTTATAAAGTTTACTGTCCAATTTTTGCAAAATACCCCAATAAACCTCAAAATATAACCGTTTACTTATAAATATGGGGTAACTACTAAATATAACAACAAATATTAATAAAAAACTCTTCATCAAAAACTTCTTCCAAAAATATATATGGTAAAAAAACACTCCTAAACGGAATACATAAACTTTATATATCTAAGTATCTTTACCCCATATAGAGTTAGAACATAAAATGGCCGAAAAAAAGAAAACAAAAACAAGATACCTTGATATAAATATAGACGAGAGAGGATTTGTTTCTAAACTGATTGGTGCTAAAAAATCTTACAATTTTTCAGATATTAAACTCCTAAGAAATCTTTTGAGCAACGAAAAAGCAAAAATTCTTTACGTCTTAAAAAAACAAAAACCTGTATCAATTTATGCTCTTGCAAAAATTCTAGGTAGGGATTTTAAATCTGTAAGAGAAGACGTAAAAATTCTCGAAAGGTTCGGATTTATTGAATTCCACGCCGAGAAACACGGAAAAAGAGAATCCCTAATGCCTGTTTTAATAATCGACAAACTCGAAATGATTATTAATATCTAAGACGCTTCTTTACACAATTTAATTCGAACAACCAATTTTTCCTGTCCCGCCGAAATTGTCTGTTGAGCCGAACTAATCAAACCGTTATCACAATTTCCTTCAATAATCTGTAGCTTTCCCATTTCCAAACCTTCACTATCTCTTTCTACAAAATCAACCTGATAAGCACTAATACTGGCCTCGCTTTTAACCAACGCGTCCATAATCTCTCGTAGTTTCTCGTCTAAATATTCACAAGAATCTTTCCCAAGATTACTACACTGTTTTTCTTGATAACAACTTTTAAACAAATCTTCCATACTATCATATTCCGGCTCAAAAGTTATCGCACATTCAGTCGTATATTTCATCATCGCTCCAATCAAATTATCAACTTCAACACTATTCACCTCCTCAGGACTTTCCCTCAAAGAAATTATCATAAAAACCATCAATCCTACAACAACTAAAACCACAATCAAAACAAAACCAACAATTTCCTGTTGCCCGCGTCCATTAAAAGTTTTACGATTCATCTCTAATTAATACTCCCACAACTAATTTAGCTATCTCACAATTATCATA
>JAHIVR010000203.1 GCA_018816625.1 Nanobdellota archaeon
CATAACTTGGAAATAGATCTGGCAAGAATTGAAAAAGATGTTGAAGAGTTAAAGGGTGAAATAAAGTGATAAATGTGGACAATCACAAATTAATGTATCACCCAGAAAGAGTTGCTCAATGGAAAGAAAAAGGAGATTGTTATCCGATTTATGTAGAGATAGGTCCAACGAATATTTGTAATAATAATTGTGTTTTCTGTGCCTTGGATTGGGTAAAACGTGGAAAGGATTTTATAGATAAGGAAACAATGATTAGTGCACTAAAAGATATGGCAAAACAAGGAGTTAAATCAGTAATGTTTGCTGGAGAAGGAGAGCCATTTTTACATAAAGATATTTGTTTATTTATCCAGAAAGCAAGACAATATTGGATGGATGTTTCAGTTACTACTAATGGGGTTTTATTTACAAAAGAAAAAATAGTGAAGACAATGCAGTATTTAAGTTGGATAAGATTTAGTGTTGATGCCGGAACTGCTAAAACTCATTCTGAAATACATCAAACAAATAAAGAAGATTTTAATAAAATAATTAGTAATATAAAAGAAGCAGTTAAATTTAAGAAAAAGTTTAAACTAAAAACAGTAATTGGAGTTCAGTTTTTATTAATTCCTCAAAATCTTAAGGAAGTTAAAAAGTTTGTTAAGTTATTTAAGCAAATAGGGGTTAACAATGTTCAAATTAAACATTATTCTCAACATCCAAATAGTATAAATAAATTTGTAATAAAATATAAAGATTATGCACCTCTTGGAAAAGAATTAAAAAAATCCAATTCTAAGAATTTTCAGGTATTTTTTAGAGAACAAACTATTAGAAGATTAAGAAATACACCTTATCCTTATTGTTATGGTCTGCCTTTTTTTGCTTTAATTGACGCAAAAGGAAATGTTCTTCCTTGCAATTTATTTTACAATAATGAAGAATTTACTTATGGTAATTTAAACAAGAACAGTTTCTCTCAAATTTGGGAGGGTAAGAAAAGAAAAGAAGTTCTAAATAAATTAAAAAAGAGGGGTTGTGCCAAATGCAGAGAAGGCTGTAGGCTTGATGTAATCAATAGATATCTTCACCGAATTAAAAATCCAGAGGAACACGATAATTTCATATGAAAATTCCTAAAAAATATAAATACATTACCACATTTTTAACTCTAAGATGTAATCTGTCCTGTGGTTTTTGTTTAAACGATATGGATAAAAAAACAAGAAATAGTTTTAAAGAACTTTCAGGAAAAGAGTGGGTTGAGGCATTGAATAGAATAGAATCAAGACCGGAAGTTCCAATTACTTTTAGTGGTGGTGAACCAATGTTGCATAAAGATTTTATTTATATTTTGAATAATTTAAAACCATCTTTAAATATGGATATTTTAACAAATCTTTCTTATGAGAAAGGAATTGAGAGATTATTAAAAGAAGTAAATCCGAATAGGGTAAAAAGAGATTCGCCTTATGCTTCTATCAGAGTTTCTTATCATCCTGAACAAATGGGAGATGGGGAAAAACTTGTTGAAAATGTTAAAAAATTACAAGATGCTGGTTTTAGTGTTGGAATTTGGAGTGTTTTGTATCCTTCCAAAGAACAATTATATTCAATAGTCCAAATGCAATTTAGATGTAAAGATAATGGAATAGATTTTAGATTAAAAGAATATACCGGAGAATACAAAGGAGAACTATATGGAAATTATTCAAAATATCCTGAATCAGTTTCTAAAAAATCTAAATCCTGTTTATGTAAAACTTCTGAATTGCTTATTGGCCCTAATGGAGGTGTTTACAAATGCCATAGGGATTTATATGAACAAGAATTTTCAATTGGAAATATTACTGATCCTGATTTCAAAGTTGAAGATAAATATAGGAAATGTAATAAATATGGAAACTGCCACTATTGCGATACAAAGACCAAAACAAATTATAAACAAAAATTAGGACATGCCTCTGTGGAGATTAAAAATGTCAACTAAAAAAGTTTATGTTGGATTTTGTGCAGATTTAATTCATCACGAACATATTAACATTATAAAACAAGCAAAAGAACTTGGAGAAGTTACTGTTGGTTTATTAACTGATAAAGCCATTTCAACTTATAAACAGGTGCCGCTTATTCCATTCGAACAAAGAAAAATAATAGTGGAAAATATAAAAGGACTGTCGAAGATTATTCCGCAGGAAACACTTGACTATGTTCCGAATTTAAGAAAATTAAAACCAAATTATGTTGTTCATGGATCTGATTGGAAAACAGGAATTCAAAAAAGCACAAGAGAGAGAGTTGTAAAAGTTCTTAAGGAATGGGGAGGAAAGGTAATTGATGTTCCTTATGTTGAGGGGATATCTTCAACAAATCTAAGAAACAATGAAAGAATGAAAGGAATAACTAATGAAATAAGAATGAAAAGATTAAGAAGATTATTGGAATTTAAACCAATAGTTAGGGTTTTAGAAGCCCATAATGGATTAACAGCATCACTTATAGAAAATTTAGAAGTAGATAAGAAAGAATTTGATTGTGCCTGGATAAGCAGTTTAACCGACTCTTTAGCAAAAGGAAAACCAGATACAGGGATTGTTGATTTAACATCAAGAATAAATACTATTAATCAGGTTTTAGAATCAACAACAAAACCAATTTTATTAGATATAGATGATGGAGGGGAAATAGAACATTTTGCTTCTGCGGTAAGAACCTTAGAAAGATTAGGAGTTTCAGCAATTGTAGTAGAAGATAAGAGAGGATTAAAAGAAAATTCATTGTTTAATGAATCAACTCAAAATCAAGAAGATATAACTAAATTCTCAGAGAAAATTTCAAAAGGAAAACGAGCCCAATTAGGAACTGATTTTATGATTATAGCAAGAATTGAAAGTTTAAATTTGGGCAAAGGAATTTACGATGCTCTTATTCGAGCTCAAGCATATATTGAAGCGGGGGCAGATGGTATATTAATTCATTCTAAGGAAAAAGAACCAAAAGAGTTATTAAAATTTTGCAAGGAATATTCTAAATTTAAAAATAAACTTCCTTTAGTTGTTGTTCCTACAACATATTCCCAAATAACAGAAAAAGAACTTATTAAGAATGGAATTAATATGGTTATTTATGCTAATCATTTATTGAGAAGCGCTTTCGCTTCTATGAAAAAAACAGCAGAATCTATTTTAAAAAATGAAAGGGCTTTGGAGGCGGATAAATTCTGCTTGCCTGTAAAAGAAACTTTGGAGTTGGTAAGGTGATAAACTGCCAAGATCTATTCAAAATATTTGAAAAAAATGATTTAACTTTTTTTACAGGAGTTCCTGACTCTACTTTTAAAGATTGGATGAATTTTTTAAATGATGAAGATAAAATTCCAAATATCATCGCTGTGAATGAATGTGAAGCCGCGGCAATATCTGCAGGTTATCATTTATCTACAGGAAAAATAGGGGTTATTTATATGCAGAATTCTGGTTTGGGAAAAATAGTTAATCCTACAACATCTCTGCTTTCAAAAGAAGTTTATTCTATACCTGCTGTTTATATGATTGGATGGCGAGGAGAACCAGATAAAAAAGATGAACCTCAACATAAAATGATGGGAAAAGTAATGCTTCCATTATTAGATTGTTTAGAAATTCCTTATAAGATTTTACCGGATAATCTAATGGAAGCAGAAACAACAATAAGAGAAATAAAAAAATTGGCTGAACAAAATTCATCTCCAGTAGCATTAATAATAAAAGAAGGAATTCTGGAAAAATATTCAGCAAAAAATTTTGTTAAGACTAATTATGAAATGTCAAGAGAGGATGCAATTAAAACAATAATTGATAATTTAAATGGAGATGAGATAATTGTTTCAACAACAGGGAAAACTTCAAGAGAATTATTTGAATATAGAAAAGAATTAAATCAAGGACATAGTAATGATTTTTTGACTGTTGGGAGTATGGGGTGTTCTTCTTCAATTGCATTAGCAATTGCTTTACAAAAACCAGAAAAAAAAGTGATTGTTTTTGATGGAGATGGTGCAACCTTAATGCAAA
>JAHIVR010000204.1 GCA_018816625.1 Nanobdellota archaeon
ACTCATTAATTTTTTATTTCTTCCTTTTACTTTTGTCTTTTCTGCTATGTAATTGTGAGGAATGAAGAAATCTAGGGCCATTATGAATAAAATTCCTGCAAAGAAGGCTACGTTGGCTAGAAGGAACCCTATATCTGCTATTGCTGCGGGCAGTAATTCTCCAAAAGAGACATAAACCATAACTCCTGCTGAAAGCCCAAGAGAGAAACACAGGGCTTTTTTGTTAAATTTTCTGATAAAAAGGGATATAAAACTACCAAGTCCGGTAGAAAGACCCGCGATAAGAGTTATAATAAGGGGTAAAATTAGTTGATTGAATTCCACTTTCTTTATAGGGGAAACACCTTATAAAACTTTTCCTAAGGATAACTTTTTAAAGTTTGTTTCATAAGTTGTTTTATGAAATCTTGGGTTTTTGTGGGGGTTGTTGTTTTGGTTGTAGTAGTTCTTTTTGTGGGTTTTGAAGAGGGTCTTTTTTTATCAAAGTGCGAATCTTTGAAAGAAAAATTTGATGATGTGGAGAGTAAAGGGCTAATTCCCGCTAGATATGGTGAAGCTTATAAGCAAATTCTGATTGGTGGAGAATTAATAAAAATAGAATATTTGGGGCCAAATAGATCAATGGCTTCTGATTTAGATGCTTATAATTTGTATTTTAGAGGTAGAGAAAAAGAGGCATTCCTCTACCTGATGACTACTTTTGGGAATGTTTTGCCTTATGAAAAGGGTAGTTTTTATTTTTTTGATCAGGGTCAAATTAGTGCTTCGGGTGCTCATTCAGGGGAGTTTATTGATCGGGAAATGAATAAATTAGAAATTTTAGACTGCTGATTTTTGTTCAATAATCCTTAAAAACATTAGATTTCTTTAATTCATATGATTAATAGTGAAACAATAAACGAGGTTGATGAGGCAAGGGAGAAAGAAGATCTGAGGAAGCTTGAGGCCATATTCTTTGTGAGTGGAAGGTTTTTGACAATGCAGGAGCTTATAGGACTGAGTGATTTGAATCCAATCATATTAACTGACTTAGTTGAGACACTTAAGAAGCAATATGAGGAAAACGATGGGGCGTTACAAATTATTGAGAAGAATGGCATGTGGAAGATGGATGTAAGGGCAGAATATTCAGATATAATAAATAAATTAGCTACTGGTAATTCAGAGTTTTCTAAGGCTGAACAAGAAACTCTGGCAATTATTGCTTTTAAACAACCAATAAAGCAGAGTGTTATAATAAAAATAAGAGGTAATAAGGCGTATGACCATGTTAAAAAATTTGTTGATTTGGGATTGCTGAAGAAAAAGAAAATGGGGCACACGCACGAATTAAATTTAAGTGATGAATTTTACGATTATTTTAGCGTTGAGAATTCACAAAACCTCTTAAAAAATGATTCGTGAGATTCTAGTGTATCTTTCCGCTTTCATAGGTCTTTTTGCTGTTTCTTATTATACTCTTTCTTTAATTGCCTTGAGGAAATATGACAAAGTTAGAGATTTTACTTTTAAGGAATTACCAACAGTCTCTATAATGCTTCCCACATATAATAAAGCAAAAACCATTGAGAGAACAATACAAACTGCATTAAATCTGGATTATCCAAAGGAGAAATTGGAAGTTATTTTTGTTGACAATAATAGTTCAGATGGAGGTTATGAAATTGCTAAAGCAATAAAAGATAAGAGGGTCAGAGTTTATAGGGAGAAGCAACAAGGTAAAGGATATGCTATGAATTTGGCTCTTTCAAAGGCTAAAGGAGAGATTGTTGTTTCTATGGATGCAGATACTTATGCCGAACCGGATTCTTTAAGGAAGATGCTTAATTATTTTACCAATCCTGATGTGATGTGTGTTACTCCTTCTATGGCTATTTATGAGCCAAAGGGTTTTTGGAAGAGGATACAGCAGGCAGAATATCTTATGGGCGTTTTTTTAAGAAAAGCATTCTCTACAATGAATGCTATGCATGTTACCCCCGGTGCCTTTTCTGCGTATAGGAAAGTTTTTTTTGAAAAACACGGAGGATATGAGGGAGGCAATTTAACAGAAGATATGGAGGTTGCATTAAGGATTCAGTATTTAGGATATTCTATTAAATGTGCTGACGATGCGGTGGTCTTTACAGAATGCCCAAAGACGTTTAAACAACTTTTTTATCAGAGGAGGAGATGGTATTTTGGATGGATTCATAATTTATTGAAATATAAAAAATTATTCTCTAAAGATTATGGACATATGGGGGCTATTGTTTTGCCTGTTGCAGTAACAACAATCATGCTTTCAATAGTCTTAACTATCTTTATTGTCTATCAATTGATAACTAGCTTGAAACACGAACTTCTGCTTTTAGGAAACACAGAATTATCTTTCTCTGGAGTTTTTGATATTAGTTGGTTTGCAATAGAGAAGTTCTTTTATTTGTTTTTTAGTAAGCCAACTTCTGTTATTTTGGTTGTATTTTTGAGTATAGTTATTGGATATATGGTTTTTGCTAAGAGGAGAGTCAAGAAGCATGCCAATGTGGTTGTGGGTATGCTTCTTTTTGTTTTGTTGTATTCTATATTGCTTACTTTTTGGTGGTTGGTTGCAGCCTTCTATTATTTCATAATTGGTAAAACGGTTTGGGGAAAATCATAAATCGAGCCTGTCCAAGCGTGGCCAGTCTGGGGTAAATCATAGAGTATAATAATATATAAAAACAGGTTTAATTTTGGTTTAAAATGGAAGACAAGAAGAAAGAAGAAGATTCAATTGGAATTAAGAATAGAGAGGGGAGAAAGCTTAGTTTTCCTAGGGTGGTGGCTTCCATTTTTATCGCTCTTCTCATACTCGTTTTTGTTTTTTTAGTGGGTTATATGGTTTCTTTTTTGAATTATCAAAAAATAGTAAGTATCCAGGATACATTAAAAACAGATCTTTTGGGTACACAAATAAGTGGGGAGTTGCTTAAAGATTGTAATGAGGATGCATTTAATGTTTTTTCTGAAGAGTTAGATAAGGCCGGAGCCCTTATTTCTGTGTTGGAAACCAGGTTTGGTAAAAATGATGAGAGTGTTTTGGAACAGAAGAAGACCTATACTCTAATTGAGTTGCAACATTTTCTGGCAGTTAAAGATTATTCTAATGGGTGTAATAAAAGTATAAACACAATACTTTTCTTTTATTCAAATGATGAAGCATACGGGCAGAGGGCCGGAGATATTGGTAAGA
>JAHIVR010000205.1 GCA_018816625.1 Nanobdellota archaeon
AAAAGAAATAATAGAGATAAGAGAAGATAAAACCACCACAATACAACTAACGGATTTGGGAAGAAAATTAATAAAAGCCAAGGTCACGGAACAAGAACTTATAGAAGCAATAACCCCAGATATGTTAAAAAAAGACTCTCTGTGGAAAAGAAAAAAGTTTAGAAGATACGATGTAACCTCTCCAGTACCAACAATCTATGGTGGAAAAAGACATTTTGTAAACCAAGCCATAGATCATGCAAGAAGAATATGGACAGACATGGGCTTTAAAGAGATGGGTGGAAACATGATTCAAAGCAGTTTTTGGAATTTTGACGCTCTATTCACCGCACAAGATCATCCGGTAAGAGAGATGCAAGATACATTTTTCATAAAACAAAAAACAGAACTGCCAAATAAAGATTTGGTTGCCTCAGTAAAACAAGCTCATGAAAAAGGTCTGGGAGGAAGTAAAGGATGGCACTATCTTTGGAATGAAGAAGAATCAAAAACCATGGTTTTACGAACCCACACGACATGCCTTTCTGCACAGACCCTATCAAAACTAAAACTCCATAATCTTCCAGCCAAATTCTTCGCACTGGGAAAATGTTTTAGAAATGAAACCATTGATTGGTCTCACGGATTTGAGTTCAATCAGACAGAAGGGATTGTTGTTGATGAAAATGCAACTTTCAGACACCTTTTGGGTTACTTACAAAAATTTTTTAGTAAAATGGGCTTTAACAAAATAAGATTCTCTCCAGCATATTTCCCATACACAGAACCAAGCGTAGAAATTCACGCATGGCATCCAGATAAAAAAGTCTGGCTTGAACTAGGGGGAGCTGGAATATTCAGACCAGAAGTCACAATAGCCCTTCTAGGAAAAAACATTCCAGTGCTTGCGTGGGGCCCGGGATTTGACAGAATACTAATGGATTATTACAAAATAAAAGATCTACGTGAGTTATACAAAAATGATATTAAACAACTAAGAAGAATGAAATACTGGATAAAATGAAATGGACATAAAAGAATTAATAGATTTTATCAAACGTGAGGATAATAATCTTAAAACTAGGTTTGGGCATTATGCCGATGAAGAGAAAAGAACTCTTGCAAGAACTGTAAAGCTTGGCGAAGAGTTCGGGGAGCTATGTAATGAAATCTTGGGCAATATGTCTCTACAAAGAAAAGAAAAACTCTCAAAAAGAGATAAAGAAGATTTGGAGAAAGAGTTTGCTGATGTAATAATAACAACCTTGCTTTTAGCAAAAAGCGTTAACGTTGACATTGAAAAAGCAATAGAAAATAAAATAAAAGAAATAAACGGGAGATATTGAATGAAAAACTGCATATTTTGTAAGATTGTGAAAGGAGAAATTCCTGCTGTAAAAATTTGGGAAGACGAAAAGTATTATGTTTTTCTAGATGAAAATCCAATAAACCCAGGCCATACTTTGGTTGTTCCCAAGAAACATACAGATTATGTCTTCGATTTAACGGATGATGAATACTCTGAACTAATGCTAACCGCAAAGAAAATTTCTAAAAAAATTAAATATAAGATGAAACCAAAAAAGGTTGGAATGGTCATTGAGGGGTTTGGAGTTCCCCATATTCATGTCCATCTTATTCCAATAAATCACGGAAACGAGTTAAATCCTGAGAATGCGAAACCCGCAAAAAAAGAAGAACTGGAGGATGTGGGAAAAAGGCTTAGAGGATAGAAATGGCAAACATAAAGATACCAAAGAAACAATTTGAAAAAGACTTCGGAAAGCTAGATGAAAAAATGCAACACCAGATTGCAATGCTAGGAACCCCTTTAGAAGGATTTGATGATAATGAAATAGAACTAGAAATATTTCCCAATCGCCCAGACATGCTCTCCTATCAAGGGTTCAAAAGAGCCTTATCCTCTTTTTTAGGAAAAACCTCTGGATTAACAAAATACAAAGTAAATCCCCCTCAAAAAAACTTTGAAGTAAAAATAGATTCTTCTATTAAAAACATAAGGCCTTTTACTGCCTGTGCCATAGTAAAAAACATAGAACTAGACAACGAAAAGATTAAAGAGATAATAGAGATACAAGAAAAAATCCACAACACAATTGGTAGAAAAAGAAAAAAACTGGCAATAGGAATTTATCCTTTAGAGAAAATAACTCTTCCAATAACATACAGAGCATTGGAACCAGATAAAATAAAATTCCTTCCACTTGAATCAGAAAGAGAAATGTCTGGGCTTGAAATCCTTCAAAGACACCCAACGGGAAAAGAATACGCTCATCTTTTAGCAGGAAAAGCCAAATTCCCAATATTTATAGATGCAAATAAAGAAATCCTAAGCATGCCCCCCATAATAAACTCTCAACTAACCGGGAAAATAACAGAACAAACAAAAGATGTTTTCATCGAGTGTTCCGGATTTGATTTTGAAATACTAAAGAAATGTCTCAACATCATATCAACAACTCTTGCAGAGATGGGGGGAACAATTTACCAAATGGACATTCTCTATGATAAAAAAGAAAGGACTCCTAATTTAACTACAGAAAAAATTAAAATATCCTTAGAAAACACTAACAAGTTATTGGGGTTGAAGATCAAAGAATCACAATTAAAATCCCTCTTAGAAAAAATGGGATACAACTATAATAAAGGAAGAGTGGAAATTCCTATGTGGAGAACAGATATATTACATGAAGTCGATATAATAGAGGATGTTGCAATAGCTTACGGATATGATAATTTTATTCCAGAGCTACCAAGAATTTCCACCATCGGGGAAGAAGATAAAAAAGAAAGACTAAAAAGAAAAATAGCAGAAATCTTCTCCGGACTGGGCCTATTAGAAGTATCAAACTACAACCTAACAACCATGAAAGACCAGTTTACAAACATGGGGATAGCGGGAAAAAAAGAAACCGGCTTTATAGAAATCCTTAATTCTAAAACAGATTACACAATTTTAAGAAAAGACCTTTCACACTACCTTCTTAAAATACTTTCGGAAAATGTTGACGCAGAATACCCCCAAAAAATATACGAAACCGGGAAGATATATGGAAATGGGGAGACAATAGTAGAAAAAGAAAGTCTGGCTGGAGCCATAGCTCCAGGAAACTTCACTGAGATAAAACAAATACTGGAAAACCTTGGGAGAGCAATAGACATAAAATTAAGTTTTGAGGAACCAAAACAAACACCAACACAATTCATAGAGGGACGAACAGCCTCTATAAAGATTGATGCAAGAGAAATCGGTTTTATTGGGGAGATTCATCCAAGAATACTAAAAAACTGGAAAATAAAGATGCCTGTTGCATTATTTGAATTAAACCTAGAAGAAATATACAAAAAATTATCTTTTCAAAACTAAACTTCCTTGCGTTTTTATTTTGTGTTTGCATAAACTCTTCTCTTTTGAAACTAAAATCAAAAGCCCTAACTGGGAGTCGAACCCAGGACCTCGACATTACCAATGTCGCGCTCTAACCAGGACTGAGCTATTAGGGCAATAAAAAATACAAAATAAATCCATTAATAAAGTTTTCATTTAAAGAAAATACACTAAAAAGTAGATTAAAATAAAAATTAAAATAAAAAATTATTTTTTAAAGGCTCTCATAAACAATAAGATAAGCAACACAATTAAAAACGCAGCTGAGACAAACCCCGTCAAAATAGCCAGTATCCAGAATAGTTGGTCCAAGATCTCGCCCTTAAACAAACTACCCAATAGAACAGATAAAACGAACAGTATAAGGAAGAACAATAGATTCTTCAATACTATTCCTATCCTATTTTTAACAAGTACAGGCCTAGCAGACTTTCCAGCAGCTTTAACCACAGGTTTTGCACGTGTAACTCTTCTCACCTTTTTTTGTACAGTTTTTCTCTTTACTTTTTTTTTCGGCATCTTAATACTTTAAAAAAACAGCGAGGAATAAAATTTCAACCCCGTTTTTTCTATGAGAAATACAAGAAACACTTGTTTATAAATATTACTCAGGAGACCAATTCATTTTAACCAAATTTCCTGTGATTGACCTGGAATTCTCATAAATCTTTTCAATCCAACCAACCCAAAGATTTCCAAAAGTTTTAGCATCCTCAGAGTCAGACAAAAAAAGATTATTGTTACTAACAATCAACAAACTTCCTAAAACAAAAAACATTAAAAGAACAACTAATACTTTCATCCTTCGTTAGTCTTATTTTCACCCGACCAGTCTAAACCAATAGCGTGACCGGTTATTGACTTAACATTTCCAAAAAGAGAACCCAACCAAGAAAGATAAATCTTCCCCCCCTCCACTAAACCCGGAATTGTTTTAAGATTAACCCCCTTGTCCTTAATCACCAAGGTAAAACTAAGATAGCTAAATAATATCAAAGCAATTAAAAAAACAGCAAACATCTTGTGCCTCATTCTCTTCAATTCAACAAGAATCCATATTGCTACAATAAGTATCCCAATAACAAATAAAGTTATTCCAATAGCCATTTATAATAAAAGCTCCTTACTTATAAAAAGGTTTCTCCCTATTGGCCAATAACAACCTTTTTAATATAATCAATCCAAAATAAATACATAGCCCCTTAGTACAGTGGCCAAGTATACAAGGTTCTGGGCCTTGGGACCCAGGTTCGAATCCTGGAGGGGCTATTTTCTTCTCAGGTAATTTTATAAGGTAAAAAATCATTTAATAATATGGTAAATGGAGGTGGTTCTCAACCTGATACTAAATAATTAGGAAATACTCCTACAACCTAAGTAACTTAAAGAGAGCAATACTTATATACTATCACTTCTGCTCAAAATCATGGTAAAATCACTAACCTACCATGTAAAAGATGAACCAGCTGTTAATAATGATTTTAGCACTCACGGCTGCCTTCCCTCACTAGAAAAAAGTATAGAAGATACTAG
>JAHIVR010000206.1 GCA_018816625.1 Nanobdellota archaeon
GGAACAGATAAGGAACGAAAAAGATTTGCTTAAACAACTCATAAGGTTCCAACCTCTTAATGTGTTCTCATCTGTTTCCACCTGGCTAAATCCTTTGAATATTGAAACTGAAAAAGACAATATACTACTTGACTCATTGCTTTACATTGACATAGACTCTCATAAGAAAAGCATTTTAAAGCAAGTTAGGGATAGAATGAAAGATTTAAAGATAGCAGGGGAATGGGATTATGGCAATTCTGGAAATGGATTCTTTGATTATTATAATTTAAACCTTATCCCAGTCCAAAACCCAGAAGCAAGATATATTTACCATCAGGGAATAAAGAAACAGATAATAAGCAAACTAAAGGATGTTGATATTCCTATATCAATTGATATGGAAAGGGTTTCAAGAGTTATTGGAACTTACAACGAAGGGGAGAATTTGTGCCACAGCCTAAAAGGAAGATTAAAAAGCTTTAAAGGGAAAAAGAAAGAAAAGAAAGAGATTGAAAAGAAAGTTCCTAAATTGTATTACTCTTACAAGTTCATAACCAATGTTGTTGAAGGGACAAACAACCTTTGTGTTCCTATCTTAAAATTCAAGGGGAAACTTCCTGACTTGAGGAAGGTTCAAGAGAAGTTTAAACTATCTACATTCTATTTATTGGAAACCCATAACTCAAAGATAGCAATATGCTTAAAAGTGATTGACAAGAATAGGCTGAAGAAGATAATGAATTTTGCCAAATGCGAAAGTAATGCTTTTGAGAAGTATGGATTTATTTGGGTTAGGACAAGCAAAATGATAACCAATCATGGATTGAAGGATGACAAGCCAAGGTTAATAAAAATGATAATAAACAAAAAGTTTGATAAAGAGCCACACTCAAGACCACATCTGGATTTGCTAAAACATTTAGGCATTAAGGTTAATCATCCTAACTTGGTTGGGAATGAAAAGAACAAAGTATATATGGCAAAATTTAAGGGGTTTTAATATAACTAAATAGGGTGTTAAAACTAATAATAGGTTTTAATCAGTAATTAGAGGAAATCAAAATGACAATAATTGAAGGGATACATTTTAGTGATGAAACTTACTCAGCAAAGGAAATGCTTAATATATTGCATAAAAAGAAGAAAATAAAGAAGATAGATATTATTGATATAATAAAAGAGTGGTGATACAAAATGACTGAATCAGGGGATAGGATAATAAGTTGGTATTTAACAAAAGGTTATGATTTTACAAGTGAATCCTTCCTTGAGGAAATGAAGTCAGATGATGATATAAATAAGAAAATAACAACTTTAAAAGATTTTGCAGATGATGTAAGTTCAAGAAGCAAAAAACCTTTTTCAAAAGGTCAAAAGGAAGGTTTAAGAAAGGCATTAGAATCAGAGGACATTAAAGGAGAGTTTGAAAGAGATTTATCCAAAAGGGAAGAGCAGGAACAGATAAGGGCAGAGGCATACACAGCAGAAGTAAAAAGGATTGAAGGACTAAAACAAATTAGTGAAGCAGAAGAGTTTGAAACTGAGTATCCTGACATTACAGAAACTATTGAAATACAGAATGCAAAGAAAGTAAAGGAAATAGTAAAAGAAGAGATAGTAAAGAGACTACAAGAGGCAAGGGAGAGGGAATACTTGGAAAGATTCCCAGACATTGAAGGCTCAATACAAAGTGAAACAAGAGAGAGTTTAAGCACAAGGGGTGTAAGAAGCCCAGCGAGTTTGATAAAAATCCATGTTCCAAGCCCAATATTAAGGGAAAGGGGAGAAGAGTATAATACATATCTTAGGATGGCAGAAGAGGTATTAATAAGAGAAGGAATGTGGGAAACTGGAAAATATATTCCAAAAGACAGATGGGAAGAGGTTTGAAAATGATAATAAAAGAAAAGGTTAAGGAAAATGCAAAGTTCAATGAAAAAAGATTAAATGTTTCAAAGGACTTTATTGAAAGGCTTGAAATTGAAGTAAAAACAATAGTTGAAAAGGCTTGCAGAAGGGCAAAAGAAAATAGTAGGAATACAGTGATGGGAAGGGATTTGTAAGATGTTCATAAGAAAAGCAGGTGATGGAAATTGGTATGTCTGTAAGACTATTTATGGTAGGAAAACAAGGGGGGTTGGGAGAAGGGTAAAAAAATTATATAGAAATTGGTTTTTAATCAAATTCAAAGGAAACAATTGGGGTCAATTAAATACTAAAAATATAACTATTCCAGAAGAGTTAGTGGGAAAAAGGATAAGACTAAAGGTTGAAATAATATGAACTGGAGAAGATTGTGGTTTAAAATAGAAAAGATTGAGATTGACACAGGCAAGGATGATATTGAAACAGTAAGAAAACTATTGTCAAAAAAGGATAAGGGTGTTATTAATTTCAAGAAGTATAAAGAATTTGAGTGATTGCAAGGAATCAGAAAACTGGACAATACA
>JAHIVR010000207.1 GCA_018816625.1 Nanobdellota archaeon
AATTTCTATTTGTGTTGCTTGTGCTCCACTTCCCATATTATTTAGTTAATAACTGTTTTTTTAATAATTTTATAATTTCTTCAAATGATTTGTCAATATCATTATATTCCTCCATAAATTTCTTTAATAATTCTCTGAATTTCCTCTCTTCAAATGACACAATTATTTCATCATCTTTATGTACAATCGCAATTTTCATATTAAATATAACACATTTTTACATAAATATCAACCATTATCTTTATTCATTTCATATAATTCTCTATTTATTTTAATTAATTCTGATTTTTTTTGGTAACTTCTTTCCATATCTAAAAGTTTTTGGGCAGTTAACAAAGAGAGCTCACAGTTTTCAAGATACATTTGTTTTGCTGTTTCATTTTCTTGTTTTTTAACAAACCCTCTCTCAAATACTGTTTTACATTTAATTCAGCTTCATTTATTCTTTTTTCACTAAGCATTTTTTAACCTATAATAATTTTCTATTCCATAGAGGATTACATTATTTTCAATGACTTCTTTAATTACATTCAAATTTTTAGAATCTTTCATTCTTATAAACTCCTCTTCTGTAAATACCAAAGCGTGGATTTTAATGGGAAGTAATGAAATAATATCAGAAATTTTTTCTTCAAACCCCTTTTCATTTGAAATAAACATTACATCAACATCAGAGGTTTTTGTTAACTCGCCTTTTGCAAAAGAACCAAACACAAGAAAAATAAAAAAACCGGTTTTCATCTTGGATATTACTTCTTTATACAATTGTTTTATACTTTTATTCTTAAGCAAAATTTCCTTTTTTTGATTTTCAGCCCCATAAATCTCTATCCCATAATAATCATTATTTAACCTACATAAAGTGCTTTTACCAACACTATCTGATAAAAGGATATTCTTATCCAAAAGTCTTTGTACAGCAGTATGAGTTATTCTATAATCCGCTTTTATTTTTTTAGATATTTCCCTGATTGTTTCAGCCTTTTTTTCTTTAATAAATAATTTTATTATTTTATTTTCTGTCTCCATTTTTATATAACTATTATGCACATAAATACATAACATTATGTATTTAAATCTTTTGGTCTTCTAAACCCTTTTTATTTACTTCTTTTTTCTCATGAATTTTTTTATAATAATAAACCAAATTACATTCACAAATATCAAAACACCTATTAAGATTATAATTAAGGTATTAGTCCCTAAACCCTCAGACTTTCCCCTAACCAAAACCCTCCCAGTAATCCCGGAAACCCCTATTTTATTTTCAGAGATATCTAATTCAATATTCTTCTCTGTTGATTTTACCCCATACCACAAAACAAGTTTACCATCATAAGTACCCTTATGGACCCCAGCTGTATCCCAGTAAGCCACCATTTCTGATTTACTTAAAGCACCAAGATTATAATTGGGAGATTTAAAGTCAGCCATCACCTGCCCATCATTATTGTAAACCAGTATATTAAGATAGGAATCTTTTATTGGATTACTCCACTTATTATTTACCAAGGCATTAAATTTAGCTATTTCTCCTAAAGAGAAGTCATTTACATAGAGTTCCTCAATTTCAATTAAAGCTTCGCCAACATTAAACTCCTTTTGTATTTCTGAAACCTCATTATCATAAATCAAAGTAGCAATAGCCAGATACTTCCCAGGATGAACATTAGGAATCCACTCTCCAATAAGCTCTGCTCTCTGTAAACTATTAACCGAAGTATAATCTGTCTCTACTGTTGCTACCTTCTCGTTTAATGCCGTATAAATCTCAATTGTGGCTCTTGCACTAACAATATCAAGTTTACCTCTATTCACAACAGGCAAAAAAAACAAAGTTTTTCCATCATCATCAGAAATAATTTCCATTTTCCCCTCTAAATACTTATCGGGATAAGGCACGTAAACATGTAATTGAGTAACAACAGCAACTGTGGCTCCCACAAAAGTCCCACTACTTTGTAAATCCCTTGGCATTTCAAGAGCCACTATCTCTGTTTCATACAAGCCAGGAGCCCCCATACTAGGGGGCATAGTCAGAGAATAAACAAATGATTTAGAACCATCTGTTGAAGAGAATTCATCATAAGCCCTATTAAGTATAACAGAACCATTCAAAACCCCCCTAACAAAAAGAACAACGCTCATATCTTTATTCTCGGTATTTACAACAGAAAAAGAAACCTCTTTATGGGCATTAGGTTCATAATTAAAACTAGTTCTACCAGGAGTTATTCCTATTGAAGATATGGTTGATATTTGGATTATTAAAAAAATTAAAACCAAAGTCAACATTGATAATAACTTGCAAGGACTACAGCTCTTTTTACAGTTAACCTTTTTTCCAAGATGGATTTTTCTAATTTTTTTATTCATTCTGTTTTCCCTCCAATTCAGAATCCTTAGAAACATCTGCAGAATCACCACTACCAAGACCAAAACTAGAGGTTATCCCAGCATTCTTTTCCGTTACCTCCAAATCAACATTCCCAACATTTTCAATCTTATTTTTCTCCCCACCAACAATTAGATTCAACCCAACGTTGCTTTCTAAAACAAAAGTTTGCACCTCACTCTCCCTCAACCAATTTTTAACCTTCCAATAATAAGTTCCGGGAGGCAAATCAACAAAACTTCCTTCTTTTAACACAATAGGATTAGAAAAAACAACATCAATAGACACCCAAACCTCTTCACCATTCTCAACCTCAAAAGAAAAATCAGGATCAAAAATTGTCTTTCCAGCTATAGGAGAAATGGCGGTAGGATTCATTGATACAAAGAGATAAATTAAAGCCCCCATTACCAAAATGCCCTCAGCTAACAGAACCTTTCTTCCAGTTTTAATTTTTCTTTTTTTCATTTTACTATTCCCCAAAAAATATAAAATCCTGCGGGTTTTCATCTAGACTTGCAGTAAAGTATATTGTTGACTGTTTGGATCCTGGTGGTTCCACCGTGCCAGGAGCCCTTATAAAGACATCTATCTTTGCGGTATCGGTCGCATTACTCCAGTTAAGATGTGCAATTGCTAACTCTAAAGAACTATAACTAGGTACAGGGCTCCAAGAAGTCTGACTACTAGCAAAAGTAAAAGCTGGTGGGGAGCTCTCTCCAGGATAGTTATCAATTTTATATGTGAAATTATTAGTGGGGTTTGTATTTGTTATCCACAAGTTAGTTCCATTTATAGTGACATTAACAAAAACATTTCCGTCATTCTCAATTACAAAAGGACCAGGATTCCCGTTTGTTGTGTCATTGCTTTCATTAAACTGCATACTTCCAAAATCAATACTGCTAGTTTTCAAAACTATAGAAACCATGGAATAAATATTAATTCTCCTAGGAGTTGCCCAAGGCCCCCACTGCCCCCCATCGTATGCCCTAACACTCCAATTATAATAATAATTTTCTTCGAAATCATACAAACACTCTAAAGAATCAATAAGAGTGTAATTATCAATCAAGCCGGGATAATTTCTATTTCTCTCAATACACTTTAAACCAGAGCCATAAAAGCAAGTAAGATTTAATTGGTAAGTCAGACCATCCCCGTCAATGTCTGTACCACTCCAATTGAACGTCGGCAATCTGTTAGTTGTATTGTGATTTTTTTCTGGAAATTTAAGTTCAACGGTTGGAGGAGTGTTTATTGTCAGCTCATTGCTCAGCACAGTTTCCCCATCACCATAACCATCATTAGGAGTTACGGCAACACTCCAAACATCCCCACTAAAAGTTTCA
>JAHIVR010000226.1 GCA_018816625.1 Nanobdellota archaeon
CCAATTCAACTGCTTCTCCTGCTTTTTTTACAGAACGATAAGATGACGGCCAAAACTGAGGTGGGTTTTCCTTGTTGTCCCATATTTTCCACATAATTTTAGGCATACGCCTGTCTGTTAGGCTTAGAGGATTCCTTCCGCATTGTTTGATTGTAAACCTTCCATCTGTTGATTGATATTCATATACATTTTTTCTGGTAGTTAATCCGCTTGCACCACCTTGTGTAATTTTTTCAGTTCTCTTTCCTGCCGATACTCTTTTCCATTTTGTTTTATCGGTTGGTTCCATAAGATTCTCCTAAACGTAATCTGAGGATTCAACTTTGGCTTTCTGTGGCATAATAAGTTCCACATTACTTCTTTTTCTTATAGAGCATTTCCATAAGCATGTCTCTTATGTCTCTAATTGTTTTTTTATTATCTTCTGTTTATATAATTATTCATTTAGCCAATAACTATTCGTTTAGTTAATAAATATTAAGATTATTTTAAATTATTTTCACTTTTCGCGTCGTTTTTCCGCTTATAAGTATAATTATATGTAGGAGGATAAAGAAAATGAAAACAAAAATACAAACAATTAAATGTCTTAGATGTGGACATGAATGGGTTCCAAGAAAAATTGAAATACGTTATTGTCCTAAATGTAAATCTGCTTACTTCGACAAAGAACCTGAACAAAGAGAGGGAAGAAAAAACAGTGAAAAAAATAAGTGGGGTTTATAGAATTTTGAATATTGTAAGTGGGAAGCAATATATTGGGAGCAGTAAAGATATAAAAAGAAGGGAATATGATCATTTTTGGTCTCTTAAAGGTAATAGGCATAATAATGAACACTTACAAAATGCTTATAATAAGCATGGAGAAAAAAACTTTATTTTTAAAGTTTTATTAATATGTTCAGAAGAACAATTAATGGAACAAGAACAAAGACTTATAAATGAGACAAAAGAACGGGTGGGGTGGAATAATCTTTATAATATTAATCCCCTTACAAGCAAAATAATTATAACAGAAGAAACTAGACAAAAAATGTCCGTTGCTGCAAAAGAACGTGTAAAAAATGGAACAAGTAATGCGGGGAAAAAGGGAAAAAACAATCATTCTTACGGGAAAAAACTTTCTAGAAAACATAAAGAAATAATTTCAAAAGCGAATAAGGGAAAAACGGTTTCTAAAGAAACGCGAAAAAAAATGTCTGAAGCCAAAATAGGGAAGCCTTCTCCGATGAAAGGCAAAAAATTTTCCAAAGAACACAGGGAAAATATCTCTAGGGCTAATAAGGGGAAACCGGGATTAGAAGGAGAAGATAATCCAATGTATGGGAAAAAAGGGAAAGATCATCCTGCATATGGAAGACATCACGATAAAAAAACGAAACAAAAAATATCTGTTTCTTTAAAGAAAAAATACAATGCTCCAGGGGCGAAGGAGAAACTGTCAGAAGCATCAAAGAGGGGATGGATTACGAGAAGAATCAATCAAAAAACAAAGGAGAAAAAGAAGGAATAATGATTAGCGTTTTTTACATTTTAGGCTTAGTTCCATCAATATATCTCTAACCTTTTCAATTAAATCTTTATTTTCAGAAACGGTTGATTTAATGTCCCTATCTGCTTCTCTTAAGTATTCAATATGATTTTGGAGTAACATTTTTTGTTGTTGAGAAATTTCTTTTTGGTCCATAGCTGCTTGAGACAACATGCTGGTTGAAGCCTTTGTGTCTGATAACTGTTCATAAACAAATACACCAAAGCCTCCAAGAATTACAGCATTAATTACTGTGCCTGTTATCATCGCAATTATTGTTGCTCTTCCGTTTCCATTTTTTGGTGGCTTTGAATCTGGCATTTTATGGTCCTTTCCTGTCTTTTATTTTATCATGAAGAAAATTGCTTCAGTTTGTTCTGGAGAAAGCTTTTTTAGTTCTTCTTCTGTTTCCATCAATGTCTTATCAATATAAAAAGGTTCGAATTCTATCGTGTCTTCAATCATTTTTCCATAATCTTTAGCCTTTTGTTCTGTTGCATCAATAACTTGTTGATATTCTTTTTGTAATTCTTCGACAGCATTCAAGAACTCTTTGTTGCCCAAAAGACCAACGTATTGATTTCTGATTTTTATTGGTTCATTGTCGTCATCTTTTTTACAATATTGTTCGCATAGCTTAATGCGTTTGTTATTATATTCGGTATATTTCTCGCTTGGCTTAAGTGCTTCTTGCATTAGTTCTAAGTCAATGGCCTGTTCGAGTTTCTTTTTGTTTTTGATAACCGCATAAGAAAACTTAAAGTTCTCAATTCCTTTCACTAGTTGAAGTTCATTTACCCTTTTAATTGCTTCTTTTTTTGTGATTTGCATTTCACACCTCTTTTTGGTTGTTTTATAGTTGTTATGTTACACGCCCATCTTGATTGTATTGTCCGTCGTGTCGTGCCACATTTGTCCCGCCACCGCACCCGCTGCGGCAATTCTTGTCAAGACGTTACGCACGTCCATCCCTTCGCAATCAGATTTGCTTTCGCCGCCAGGCCCGGTGCACCCGGCGCAGCATTGGTCCCGTGAATATAACAGGTTCCATTGATTTGTCCGTTCGCATCAAGAGCAACTAGAACATTATCAACTGCCCCGGATGCCATGCCATTGTCGTTGCAATACAAAACCGACAGCGACGTCAAGGCGGACACGTCCAGCACCGAGATGGCATTGTCGTAGCAATACAAAGTCGTCAGCAACGTCAAGGCGGACACGTCCAGCACCGAGATGGAATTGGTGGGGCAAGACAAATACGTCAGCGACGTCAAGGCGGACACGTCCAGCACCGAGATGGCATTGTCGTAGCAATTCAAATACGTCAGCAACGTCAAGGCGGACACGTCCAGCACCGAGATGGAATTGTTGGCGCAATACAAAACCGTCAGCGACGTCAAGGCGGACACGTCCAGCACCGAGATGGAATTGATGGCGCAATACAAATCCGTCAGCAACGTCAAGGCGGACACGTCCAGCACCGAGATGGCATTGATGTGGCAAGACAAACTCGTCAGCGACGTCAGCAGCTGCAAGTTGTCCAGCTTGGTGATGTTATCAGTGTCTATAACAAACTGCGTGACCGCCGACCAATTATCAACCTTCAGCCGATGTTCTCTTGTGGCCGCTCCGCCGAACGATATTAATCCAGGGTTGGCAAGGCTTGACTCTTGTCCGTCGCCAAACTCCCACGCTATATTCGGAGCTCCTCCAACCACAATTACGGGATCAATATCCGCTCCGGTTCCCGTGAACGCAATATAGGTTCTGGCGCTTGACAATATGCCTATGCCCGAAGATGTCATCATACTTTCAGGTCTCCCACTAGATACCAAGTGTCAGTATCCATTTTTATCAGTGTGACACCCACGTACTGATCGGCAATCGACAAGCATCCACCGCGTGAACTGACTGTAACACCCCCATCACCCGCAAACGTCACCTTTCCGGCCCCCTTCTGAAAAAAATCAATATTAATTCCTATGGGGTATGCAACGGCAGCATTGAGGGGCACTGTCACGGCAATTGGATTTGCATTATCCAGTGTGACTACCTTGCCTGCATCGCCCAAAACAGGCGTGTAGGTTGTTCCCGTTTGGGCGTTGATTCCGCTGATTATTCCACCTGCTGTTGCAATGCCCGCATCGAATGAAAAAATGCCCTTGCCTCTCGTAAAAGCTGCATTTGTTTGATCGTGACAGATGCCGATCCATTGCGTCACGTCGGTAGCGTCCGCGCTCTGAATGAACAGCGTGGGGTTGGTCTGCTGGGCGTGGGCGAAGTCAACTCCCATGTCCGCTTTTTCGCAAACGATAAGAGCGTTACTGAGTGCAGGCACGCCGAAAAGCCAACTGTCAGGCGTTTGTGTTGTGTCGTATTCGATGGCCGCGTTTTTTCCTGAGCCGAATACAG
>JAHIVR010000208.1 GCA_018816625.1 Nanobdellota archaeon
TTAATGTTGTGAAAGATATATATATTTTCAATATTGAAAATAAATATATTATTATTGTTTCAACAAGATAACTAATTAAAAAAAGAAAAAAAAAATAAAAATCTAATAAGAACATCATTAAAAAGTAGTGAGTAACAATTATATAGTAATATACTTTTATGGCTTTTATGGTTGAATCTTGGATTGTTTCGCTTGGCGGACAAATGTTAAGAGATATTGCTTCTTATGGTGGAACTTATAGAAATATGAATGAGGCGGTTAATAGGCTTCAGGTTGAATATAGGAAAGGTTTAGCGGTTAATTATAGGGCTTCTTCTGGTGTTAGTAGTGGTGAATTAATGTCAGATTTAAGCGAAGTAGGTTTAAACGGTCTTTCTGGTTTGTTTGCTCATGCATTAGAGATTTATCAAAGTGACGGTTCTATAGATTGGGTTTGGAGAACAGAGTTTCCAGATCAACCAATAACCAATTTATCTCCAAAAGTCCCAGAACAAAAGCCATCTCCAGAGCCACAGCCAGAAATTCCCCCTTATATTACACCATTAAATAATAATTCTGGGTTAATTATTGCAGGATTAGTTATAGCTTTTATGATGAGCAAAAAATGACAACTTACGGAATGATTGAAACTATCACTCAAACAATAACAAACGGAGAGCTATTTGTTAATGTGAATGTTCTAAATGATACACCACAAACTCAAGAATACAGAGTTTTTCTTTATGACGCTTTTGGAAAATTGCTAGACAAAGAGCCAGATCTGTTTTGGAAAAATGTTTCTAAGAATAGCCGAAAAATATTAAAAGTTTCTACTAATTGGAAATATGGGTGCATTGATGATTTAGGTGGAGCTTACAAAATAAGGTTATTAATTCAAGGGAATTTAATTGTTGATGAGAAAATCGTTACTTTAGGAACAGGAAAAGTAAGTGAGGGAGATATTAAAGACCCTTTTATTGATGATGAGAACGAGAACGCTTCTCCCGTTTCCCCAGATTTAATACCATCTCCACAGCCAAAAATTCCCCCTTATATTGCTCCCTCTACTTTAGGAATTGGAGCAGGATTATTAATTGCAGGGGCTGTTGCACTTTATTTTTTAACTTCAAAAAAATGAGAGGAATAAACTATGCCAAAATATAAAAATATAATCATTAAAAAAGCAGGTGGTGGCTCTAGAAAACAGAGAGTGCAGGTTTTAAGGAGTGGAAAATATAAGTTTGTAAAGAATTTAAATTCACAGGGCAGGAGTAAGAAAGCTTCCCCCATTAGAAAAGTGAAAAAAATTAAAAGGAGAGTGTTATCTATGGCACGAAGAAGAGTTAAAAAAAGAGGTTCTTCTAAAGGAAGAATGAGTAAAACAGGAGAACTTTTCTGGATGGGCGCAGGAGCAGGACTATCTGGAATTGCTGAACAAGGGGCTAATATGCTAACAAAAGGGGCTTTAACAGGAAATTTAGGGGCTGGAGTTGTTGGTTTGGCTCTACATAAATTCAGTAAAGGAATACCTAAAAAGATGGGTCAAGGAATTATGGTTAAGGCTATCGGTGATCTAGTTGAGAATAATGTAGCGCCAAAATTGTTTAGTGTGATTGGTGGTTCATTAAATGTTAGTGGTAATAATTCAACAAAAGACGATACGGTTTTAGCATAAATTTAAAGGAGTTGATATAAATGGCAAGTGCAGAAGAATCAGGGCAAGTTATTTTAGAACTTGCAGATAAGGAAGAATCAAGAGTAAAGGAAGTTTTCAGATTTGGAACTTCTTTAGTTAGTCAGGCAACAAAAACGCCTTCAGGGGAAACAGTAAAAGCTCTTCCTGTAATGTCACCTACAATTTACAAGGGTAAAAGGTTAGTTGTAAGTTTCATTAGCGACGCTACCGACATTATAGAATCAGAAGAATCAGATTTTACTATACCTGTTGCTTATGTGAATCAAGCTTCTGGAAGGGTTGAGTTTGTAAAAGATACTAAACTGGCACAATATACGGGATTCACTCCAGCAGGGACGGTTGATATAACTTGCACAGCAGGAACTAAACAAAGAGTTTGTTATCTAGACGCTCCAGATGGCTACCTTTTAACTTTAGGCGCAGGAAGGAAATTCCACGCTTATGTAGGCGACGATACAGTTTAGATCTAGATGTTCATTTGAAACCTCATTTGAAAGGGAGTAAGAGAAATCTTACTTCCTCATTTTAATTTAAGGAGTTGTAACTATGGAAAGAAACAATCAAGGATACGGATATTTAAGAAGTTTTGCTCTTGGAATTATTGTTGCAGGGGCAGAATCAAGAGTTGATATTTCACAAGATGATATAAACAGAATTGATTATCTTAATGCTTTTATTGTAACTAATAACAGTGATGAGGTTATTGATATTTTACTTGATGGATCAAGCCAGAAATCTATAAGAGTTTTAAGTAAAAACGCTGTAACTATGGCAGGAACTAAATATAGAGGAATGGTTATTAAAAACACTTCTGGAACGGATACAAGTGCAGGAGAAATATTGGTAACTATCCAGAAAGAGTTTGGAAGATTAGAAGAGTTTGAACAAGAAAAAATATGCGTTGATGGGTGTTAATAAATGACTTTTGGAATATTTGATTTTGATACTTCAGTAAGTGGAACAGATTTAAACATTACTTCTCAGGCTCAAGGAGATATTCTTTACTTTAATGGTTCTGAATGGGTAAGGTTAGGGGCTGGAACTTCTGGAAAGTTTCTTAAAACTCTTGGTGCTGGTGCTAATCCTTCTTGGGATACCGTAGCAGGTTCTTCAGATGATCCTTTAGTTAGAGAAGTAGCAGAACACGAAATTGAAATTATAGAATTACAGGCGAATGCTTCTTTAACACCATTTGACCACGATACCTTAATATCAGATACTTTCAGCGATACAACAGGATATAATAATCTAGTAAATATAGGTAATACAACAGCTATTTTTGACACTAATAAATATAGTAATCAATCTTATGTTGAA
>JAHIVR010000021.1 GCA_018816625.1 Nanobdellota archaeon
TATATCAAAAGAACCATCTTTCACAGCACGATCCACTTTCTTTTTAGCTACTTCATCAAGAAGCCCAATGGTTCCTCTTTTTAATGACACACTTATTTTTTCTTCTGGTTTCTTTTCATCTAGACTGTTTGAATCTTTCATTCTACAAAAGTTAATTCCCCCTTATCAAATTTTGTAAGTTTTAGTCAATTTGTGCAGGAGATATATATATAAAAATTTTTCGGTAATACTGTTCTTATGGTTAGTAACTTTATAGTAGGTATAACTCGTTACTTATCAATATCGCTCGTCTTTTTCCAGGCAATATAGTTTTTTTCAAGAATGCCAATTATCCTCTGTCTTTCTTCACTATTGAAAGCCTTCCAGTCAATTACTGCAAAATCAACATCTTCTTCTGTTTTTGTAATTGCCTCTTTTATCATTTCTTCTGTTATAGGTGAAGCGTATGTTGGAATTATGTGTGAGAGAGCAACATTAGAAACTTCTTGTATTTTATTGAAGTTTGGACAATAATGAGGCCCACCAATCCCTATTGCAATTTCTCTATAGGGAGACGGTTCAAAAGTATTTATTGAATCGGCAATTGTTTTTGCTATTACAAATCCGGCCTTTCTGTCTCTCCATTGTTCTTCACTGCTCCCAATTTCTATGAAAACACAAGGCTTGTTTATTAGTGGCCCATGATGGGTTACCTCAAGAGTTATCTCGTAGTCTGTTATCTCGTATTGTTTTGCTACTTCGTTTAGTATTTCAAACATGTGTTTTTGGAATAATGCTGAGGTTGGGCAGACTTTTCCCATCTCCCCACCAAGATCTGCAGTTCTCCAGTTTCCCGGAACGTGAACAGAAAGAGATTTTGTCCCTTTCTCTGACCTATGAGTGCAAGGAAAGATAACAAAATCATACTGATTTATCTTGTTCATATCAAGATTACCATTATACAGAACCTCATCTTCAGTTAGATAAAAATCAAAACTAGGTTCGTTTGCCATCCCAGAGACTAAAGGGTTCTTTTTAAATTGGGATAGGTTTGTTGTTATGTTCTTTGCTGCAGGATTATTTTTACTTGCAACTATGAGAAATTTCTTGTAAGTCATTTTATATTTTTCCCTATATCTTCTTTAGTTATGTCTGAATAATTAAGAACGAAATATGGTTTTCTCTTTTTTAGGCCTATGAGTTGTGGAGACTCGTGTTTAATTCCAAGGGTTGAGGCTATTTCATTCGAAAGAGGTCTTTCTGTTTGTACTATAACCCTGTAAACATTCTGTCCGCTAGTTTTCATGTACTCCTCAACCTGTTTATTTCCTGCTACAGAGAAGGGGCATGTTGAACTATGTCTTAAAATAAAGACCGGGCGATCTGAACTTTTTTCCAAAACAGATGATAAAGAGAGTATTTGCTTGAACATGTTTTACTCGAGAATCTTTAGTTTAAATAATTTTGTTGTCTTATAAGGTAACCCCAATTGAATCCAAATAGTACTCCCCCACAACTGAATCTAATCTTTTTGAATGGGTCCCGTTTGTGAAGGTTGTCGCCTCTCTAGCTGCAGCAACCATAGGCCTTTTTTTCCACCCGTCTGGCATTGGGACAAAAATATTTTCTATTCCAGCTTCCTGTAGATAGGGTATACATCTCACACAAGTAAATGTCCTATGCATGAATAATTGACCTGTTCTAGGAAAGAACCCAGCCACATACAAATCAGCCCCTTGAGTGTCTTCAAGATGCATGAGGGCATCGTGTAATGCTTCTACCTCCGAATGATTAGCCATTCCTTGTTTTAGAACTCTTTCCAACCGAAATGCAGGGGGGGCTATTGCTCTGTTAAATCCTCTTCCAATTACCCTTCCTTCTTTCAAAATTAAACTACCATATCTTTCATTCCCTTTAGACCTTGTGGCAGTCTGGATGCAATCCCTATAAAGAGGATCAGCGAATATTTTAGGCATGATCAGGCTTAAGAGTGTATCTATATAAAGTTTTATGAAACAGAAATAATCACTTCATGGCTATAAACCATCTTTTCTCTTTCTCATAATTCACATTAGATTTCCATAGCTTTTCAAAAAAACTTATCTTATATTTTTTTCTTGGTCTTTTATAAGGATCAAGCAGATAAACAAAATCCTTATCAACCTTTTTTAAAACTGAAAAATGGCTAAATTTTTCAGGAGTGTGGGTGTAGGAGATAATAATGAAATAGCCTTTTTCATAATATTCTCTTAAATCTTGTATGTTGGCATTTCTTTTAACAACATAATCAAGCTTGTATTTTTCTGCTACTGGTGGAAAGGCTTTGTGCCATGTTCCCACAATCTTGTTTGTCCTAAGCATTTTTGCTAATGCTTTCTCTGATTTTCTTATACTAAAATGTCTGAGAGCCATCCTCATACAAGCTGCTCCACAAGTATACTCTGTTTCCTGAAAATAATGATGATAATCCATTATGAAAGATAATTTTAACAATATAAAAAGGTTTTGAGAAGATTAAGATAAATTTAAAAATTGTAAGGGCTTCTCCTTTACATGAATGATCTGGTAAAGTTTATTATCGGAACTGTGGTTTTGATTATAGGTATTCCAATAGGAAACTTCCTTGCAAAACTAACAAAAGAAGAATTAAAAGATGGGCAGCTTTGGTTTCATATAATAATTATCGCTAGTTTTGTTGGCGCAATACTTAGTTTGGTTTGGAGAAACGATGTTTTTTTGTTTTCTTTCCTGTTTATAGTTATTGTTACAAGTAGGAGTTTGATTGTTAAAAAGAAGAAATAAGAAGTTTTAAGATCAAATATAAAATTTTTACCTAAACTCATCTTACGAAGAGTTTAAAACTCCATTTTTTCTCTCAATTCCATGTTATACCTAATCGGTCTTGGCCTTAATTTTGATGGGATATCTAGCTATGGGATAGAGATAGCTAAGAGATGCAAAAGATTGTACTTGGAAAGTTATACTGTTGATTTCCCTTATGCAAAGGGAGATTTGCAAGAATTGATAGGAAAAAAGTTAATCGATGCTGATAGGTCAAAAGTTGAGTCACTAGAATTAGTTGACGAGGCTAAGAAAATGGATGTTGGTTTGTTAATATATGGGAGCCCTTTAATGGCCACAACCCACATAACACTTATACAAGAAGCAAAGGCTTCTGGAATAAAAGCTAAAGCAATACATGCTGGATCTGTGTTTGATGCTGTTGCTGAAACCGGGTTGCAATTATATAAATTTGGAAAAATAACAAGCATACCTAATTTTAAAGCAGATAGTTTTGCTAAAACAATACAAGAAAACCTTTCTATGCACGCCCACTCATTAATATTGGTTGATATTGGAATGGAGTTTGTTGATGCCCTAGAGAGCCTTGAAAACGCGTTAAAGATACACGGAATAAAACTAGACAAGATAGTTATTTGTCAGACTCTTGGAACAAAAAACAAGAAAATAATGTATAAAACTCTTGAGGAAGCACGGGGTTTAACAGGAGTTAGAAGACCTTATTGCATAGTAATTCCTAGTAAATTACATTTTGCTGAAAAGGAATTTCTTGAGACATTTAAATAGAAATTCGGGGTTCGCCTAGGCTTTAACGAACTAAAAATTCTCGAAACCTTTAAATAAAAGCTTTTTTTCTTTAATCCATGGTTGCAGATGGTTTGAATAGGGGAATCATCTCAGCCATTGCTTTATCTATTATTATGTAATTGCCTGGCTTGTAGCTGGGCTTGTAACACCATAGATAGCAGTAAATTTAAAAGTTAAACAAGACAAGTAGGATAAAGGAAAATGTACGATTTTAAAACAACTGAAGAAGGAGTTCTTGATTTTTGGAAGAAACATAAGGTAATTGAAAAACTTAAGAAAAAGAACTCAAAAGGTAAAAAATTCTACTTTTTGCAAGGTCCGCCTTACACTTCTGGAAGAATACATATAGGACAGGCGTGGAATAATTCATTAAAAGACCTTGTTATGAGATACAAAAGAATGAATGGGTTTAATGTGTGGGACAGGGCAGGGTACGACATGCACGGACTGCCTACAGAAAACCAGGTTCAAAAAGATTTGGGATTGAAATATAAAAGCGATATAGAAGAATACGGAATGGCAAAGTTCATTTCAAAATGTAGAGAATTTTCAAGTGAAAAGGCGAGGCTAATGGATAAAGATTTGGAAAGACTTGGGGTGTGGATGGATTTTGAAAACGCTTACTGGCCAATCAATAATGATTTTATGGAAGGGGAGTGGTGGTTAATGAAGCGAGCTTGGGATCAAAAAAGATTGTATTTGGGAAAAAAGATTATGCACTGGTGCTCGAGTTGTGAGACAAGTTTAGCAAAACACGAATTAGAATATAAAAACCTTAAAGATGACTCTGTATTTTTAAAGTTTAAAGCAGATGATGGGAGGTATTTGATAGTGTGGACAACAACTCCGTGGACAATACCTTTTAATCTCGCAATAATGGCTAATCCTGATGTAGAATATGTTAATTTAAAGGTTGATGGAGAAACCTGGGTCCTTGCAGAGAATTTAGTTTCTAGTCTAATAGAGTTAACCGGAAAGAAAGGAAAGATATTAAAAAAATTTAAAGGAAAGAATCTCGAGGGCCTTGAATACAAACATTTTTTTGAAGGAGAGGTTGATTATAAAAAACTAAAGAGTAAAGAAAAAAATATCCACACAGTAATACTTAACAAAGAGTTTGTTAATACCGATTCTGGTTCTGGCCTGGTCCATACGGCCCCTGGCTGTGGACCTGAAGATATGGAGGCTTGTAAAAAATATGGGATAAGTGCTTTCAATACCCTTAATGAGAAGGGAATTTTTGAAGAAGCGTTTGAAGGAATGCAAGCAAAGGTAGATGATTCAAAATTCATAAAACTTTTTGAGGAAAGAGGGGTGTTGGTTGCTAAAACGCGTGTTGAGCACGAGTATGCTACTTGTTGGAGGTGTCACGTCCCAATTGTTTTTAGGGCTACAGAGCAATGGTTCCTTAAGATTGAAGACCTCATTCCAAAAATACTCAATTTTAATAAAAAGATAAAATGGCAACCCGGATTTACTGGTAAGAATTTTTATATATGGGTTGAAAACCTTAAAGACAACGGGGTAACAAGACAGAGATACTGGGGATGCCCAATGCCCATATGGAATTGTAAAAATTGTGGACATACGGAGGTTATAGGAAGTGTTGCAGAATTAAAGAAAAAATTAGAAAAAGGGAGTAAAGTTCCAAAAGACCTTCATAAGCCCTGGATTGATGACGTTAAGTTAAAATGTAAATGTAGGGGGACTATGAAAAGAATACCGGATGTTATTGATGTCTGGATTGATTCTGGAACTGCCTCTTGGAATTGCTTATACTATCCTAAAACAAAAAGATATTTTGATTGTTGGCCGGCAGATTTTATTCTTGAAGCCACAGAGCAAGTTAGATTGTGGTATAGTATGTTACAGATTTGTTCTGCAGTTGCTTTTGGAAAGAGCTCATACAAGAACGTTTATTCTCACGGAATGATCCTAGACTTTCAGGGAATGAAGATGTCAAAATCCCTAGGAAATATAATCTCTCCTTATGAAATACTTGACAAGTACGGGGCAGATGTTTTAAGATATTATATGTGCGGGATGACCGCAGGAGAAAATGTTAATTTTAATTGGGAAGATGTTAAAATAAAGCAAAGGAATCTTGGAATATTGGAGAATACCTCTAAATTTATACTAGATTTGGAGAAAAGGGTTAAGCCGGAGAATAAACAAGATCTGGAAGAAGCGTACATACTTTCTAAAAAAGAAGCCACAATAGAGAGAGTTACATCATTAATGGAAGAGTATAGAATCGATGAGATAGTTGGAGAGATAGAGGGTCTTTTTTTAGAGCTATCCAGGGTTTATATTAAACTCACAAGGGATAAATCTAATTCCGAGCATGCGGGAAGAGTTTTATATGTTTTAAAAGACGTTTATGACGCTTGCCTTAGAATTTTTTCAATAGTATGCCCATTCATAACGGACGATTTATACAGAAAAACTTTCAAAAGTGAATCGGTCCATATGGAATCTTGGCCTAAAATAAATAAGAAAAGGATAAATCACAAACTTGAGAAAGAGATGCAAATGGTTTTAAAAATTATAGAGGTTGGATTAGCCCAGAGGGATAAGATACATATTGGACTAAAATGGCCGCTTTCAAAAGCCGTAATAACAACAAAAGAAGATATAGGAAAAGAGCTACAAGAGGTGATAAAAACACAGTTAAATATAAAGAAAATAGATCTTAAAATTGTAAAAGAGACTAATGAAATCTCTGTAGAATTGGACACACATATAACCCCTGAATTGGAGGCTGAGGGTTATGCCAGAGAGATCTCAAGACAGGTTCAATCTTTTAGAAAGACCCTTGGTTTAGAGAAAAAGGACCTGGTGGATTTGTATATAATCACCGACGATGAGTTAGTAAAAATCCTTATCCCTCAAAAGATTTTCTTAAAAGATAGAACAAACTCAAAAAAACTGGAAATTGTTACAACTAGCAAGGAAAGATTTAAAAACAAAACGAACTTTAAAGTTAAAGATAAAAGAGGGGAGATAGGGATTATAACCTAAAGCAACCACTGGGAAGTAATCCTTCGTATTTACTCTTTTTTAATATAACAATATTTAAAAGCAAGAGAGGCCAAATAAAGACATAAAAATGATAGTAAAAGACGAATTCCTTGGGAGATTAAGGAAGATTTTTGATTTAAATCTATATGAAGTTAAGGTCTGGACAGCGTTACTGTCTAGAGGGACTTCAACTGCTGGAGAGTTAAGCAATATCTCTGATGTTCCTAGGTCTAGAACTTATGATATCCTTGAAAGCCTTGAAAAGAAAGGATTTATAGTTATGAAGTTGGGCAAACCAATAAAATTCGTGGCCTTAAAGCCAGAAGAGGTTGTTGAGAGGGTTAAGAAAAATCTTATGAAGTACGCCCAAGAGCGTACAAAAAGATTGGAAACATTGAAGGGAGACGAGGTTTTGGAGGAACTTAACGGTCTATTTACTAAGGGGGTTAAGTTTGTTGAACCTTCTGATTTATCCGGGAGTTTAAAGGGAAGGCAAA
>JAHIVR010000223.1 GCA_018816625.1 Nanobdellota archaeon
CACCATCAAGACGTTGGGTAGCAGTAGTCCCACCATCAAGACGTGGGATAGCAGTAGTCCCACCATCAAGACGTGGGGTAGCAGTAGTCCCACTATCAAGACGTGGGGTAGCAGTAGTCCCACTATTGAGACGTGGGATAGCAGTAGTCCCACCATCAAGACGTTGGATAGCAGTAGTCCCACCATCAGGACGTGGGGTAGCAGTAGTCCCACCATCAGGACGTGGGGTAGCAGTAGTCCCACCATCAAGACGGGGGGTAGCAGTAGTCCCACTATTGAGACGTTGGATAGCTGTAGCCCCACCATCAAGACGTGGGATAAATCTATTGTTATTCACTCTGGTACTATTATTAACCCTTCATGCTATGGTAATAGCCTTTTTATCTCTACCAACCAAGATATAACGCCAACCGATAACATCATAATCCAACCGAACAAGCAATATAATTTTTTTGACTTACACAAGATACAAATATCAGATGATAAATGTATCTTATATAAACGAGTATCAAAGGAATATAAGACGCAGGAAAACACACCAAATGAAACATTATGGGTTATTGGCTCAACGGTAACGCATCCAAATTGGTGTCCATCAGAGAATGAGTGTGGTGACGGCAAGTTCCATGCAGTAGCATTGCCGTTTTTTGCTGATGAATTTCGGGATGAACAAGATGATAGGTATATTGCTATTGAGATAGCTGTTTGCGATCTTTATGAATGGAAAGACCCCTCATATCCACACAAGATAGGATTTCGTGAGGGCAAGGTGTTATATGAATGCGATAGGGAAGGCAAGGAGATTGATAAAAAAATGGATATAGTTGTGAGACAGGAGGCATCTAATGGCTAAATTCCAAACGCTACACAATATAGCAAATGAAAAGTTGATTATGACGCATCAAACCGAAATTGGTGATTATGAAGTAAATGTTTATAATATAACTGATAATGGGTTGGTAATGACCGAACATCACGTAATAAACAAGCCCGAACATGCTATCAAGGTACATCAGCAGTGCATGGATGAAGCCGAGCCAAAGGATGATCCGCCTCTGACTTGTGCTTATTGTGGCGAAACGTCATACTTGGTTAAGATGCAAAAGCTGTATGACAAGCCAATGTGCTGGCATTGTTTTAATATAAGGGTAGGGTGATGATATGAGCTGGGATACATGGAGCTTTATAATAGGGGTTGCATCAGGTATAGGTTTTCTATTGGCACTTATGGGCATTTGTTGCTGTATGGTAGCAAGCAGATGTGAAAGGAATGAGGATGAAGCAAGAAGATGTAGCGAGATTAAAGGAGATAGCACAGGCGATAGAAGCGTTACGTGATGAGGCAAAGAGCATATTGTTAGCAGATATGGCAAGAACGCTTCCACAGCGTCAGGCGTATGCGGAGGAGATGTATAAGAAGAATTATGTGTCCCCAAAGCGTTGTATCAATCTAGTTAATTTAGTAAAGGAGCTAAAATGAAAAGCTATAAGCAACAAGCAGAGCGTCTATTAGTGGAAAAATTGTCTAACGAGTTTAATGTCCCGGTAAAAGTTGATATTGCCAAAAACATAGCTATTTTGCCATTTGGAGACAAGAGCATTGAGGTAAGCATAAACATAGTCGGCAACCAGTATAGCATTATCAAGATAGAGAAGCTTATTGGTGATGGTACGCTGAAAAGTGCTACTGAACTGATGGATTTTATAGAGCAGTTTTAGTTAGACGAACCAGTATATTTAGATCGCAACAAAATAAGCAATGGATATAATTTCGAAAGGGGAATGAAAAAATGAAGATGCAGTGTTTAGAGGGTTGCGGCATTGGGCAATCAATTGATGGTAATATATTAATTAAGTTGAACGAAAACACTTTTTCTCTCAATTTGATTCAGGCAAAATTCGTCTATGAGGATTTGGGAAACGCAATAAAAGAGCTTGAAACCATATATGGGGGGACCCAGTTGCCAAAAATAATGAAAGATAGCTTGGCTAACAATATTATGAGGAGAACTGAGTGGCGTATAAATTTGACAGGAGAAATCAGCAATGAAGAAGATAAATAAAGAGATGGCGCATTATAACGAAACTATCCTGATAGCGTCTGGGAGATCGA
>JAHIVR010000022.1 GCA_018816625.1 Nanobdellota archaeon
ATTTGATGTCATGACTTTTAGAAAGATCAGAAATAGAGTTACCCGGTTAATAGAGAAATTAGGAAAAAACGGCTATATAAAATATTTACATAAAAGAATGTCCTTCTGAACGAATTTAGCCTCGGTTTTACCCCTTGACTTATTAATTCTTATATATATAATAATAGTCAATGGCAACAATACAGCAGTTAGCTGACAGCCTAAAAGAATCTCTAGCAATACTTTCAATTCCCTCACTCCTTTGTCCCCGATGTAAAAAGATGCAAGTTGACGAAGCCTCCATTCTTTGCCTAGCAGAAACTGGATTGTGTCCAAGTTGTGATCATTGTGAACATGAATAAAACAAAGGAGATAAAACTAGAACAATTGATTGATATAGCTAATTCATTAGCCAATAATAGGCTTGGTATTACTAGATACAACGATGAGTGGGAAGTTCATTCCTATGATAGTAAGTTTAGAAATAAACGATGGATTGCGGGTAAAACTTTTAGAAAAGCGATTGAGAAGTTTGTCGAGTCTTGCGGAGTAACAATAAAGAGAAAAAATGAATAAAATAATCAAAGCCCGAAAACGCAAAGTATTTTTTAGAAGATATATTTATCCGGCAATAGAAGGATCGGCACTTATATTTACGATATTAGCTATTTGGCTTTTACTATTTTTAATATGACATCAACCAAAGTTAGAAGTTACAGAACAGAAGCGAGAGCACTATTGTCAAACCTAAAGAGCTGGATAGGAACTATTGAAGACGACAAATTGGTGACCTTCATAGAAAAAGATTTACAAATGGCACATCTTAAGGGGAGGCTTGAAATATTAAGCAAATAACATGATAGAAATACACAAACGAAAACCAAGTTGGACTTTTGCAGGAGCATGGAATGCTTCATTAGATGAAATGGAAAGATATGGAGCTTATAAAAGAGATTATCTTTGGGCTTCACAGCTTGGCAATTCACAAATTGACATCTGGTTGGCATTAAATGGGGAAGATCCATCTAACCCTTTTGACAAAAGAGCTAAGAGAAAGTTTGATGCCGGTGTATTTTGGGAATGGATAGCGGAGTTGGTTGCAAAAAGGGCTGGTATTTTTATAGATAGCCAAGGAAGAATAGAGTATGGTTTGGAAGGAACTTTAAAAGTAGTTGGAAAATACGATTTGAAATTAGGAGGAAAAAGGAATTTAGAGATGATCAAAAAAATGAAAGAAGCTCTTGAGATAATAGAACTACCTGATAGATTTGTTAAGGCTATGGAAGCAGTTGAAAAGAATATGAACTTTGACACAGAACTTCCCATTAGAATTGTAGAAGTGAAATCATCTTCTGCTTATATGTATGATGCTCAATATAAATATGGCATTCCGGCTGAAAACCATGCTCTTCAAGAATTACATTATTTATTAGGAACTGGAACGGATGAGGGCGCAATTATTTATATATCTAAGGATGATGCTCGAATGACAGAAATTCCTATTTGGAGAGATGACAAGGAATTAAACGCTAAGTATAAAGAAAAAATTGAATTAGTAACCCATTATTACAAGTCAGGAGAACAACCCCCCAAAGAACCTCTAGTTGTCTTTGACTATGCTAAAGGCAAATTTACAGACAACTGGAACATTAAATATTCAGCCTACTTAACAATGATGTATGGATTTGAAACCGAAGGTGATTATCAGGATGCTTTCAAGAGCAAAATAGCTTCGTGGAATCGAGTTCTTGGAAGGATCAAGAAAGATGAGAAGATGACCGAATCCAACGAAAAGTACTTAGAAGAAATGAAAGTTGAAAAGTTTGATATAAAAGAAATTAAAAAACACTTGAAAGACAAAAAGAAAAGAGAAAAATGAGATTTTTTATAATACACCTAAAAGATAAAGCCGGAAACAGAGTTGACTATATGACTGGCGAAGAGAAGTGTGCTCAGTTGGTTGAAAAGTACGAAAATGTGACTATGTATCTTCAGAAGCAAGGGTTTACCCAAGTCGGCAGAGAAAACGCCTTACAAGCGACCACAGAGGCTCAGGAACGATTTTGTGCGACTTG
>JAHIVR010000023.1 GCA_018816625.1 Nanobdellota archaeon
GGAGGATTTGGGCCCACGTTTAGAGCAGAAGAATATTCAAGATATGCAGATTATGTGGTTATAGGTGAGGGGGAGACAACAACTGAAGAACTATTTTTAAGTTTAGCAGGTTCAGGTGTTGCGGTGGATGAAATCAAAGGTCTGGGATTCAGAAGAAATGGAGAGTATGTTTTTACAGGGGAGAGAGATAATTTAAAACCTTCAGAGCTAGAATTAGTTCATCCGGATTATGATAAAGCTACTCTCTCTCAGTTAAGCACAGTTCCAATTGAATCCTCTAGGGGGTGTCCTAAAAATTGTAACTTTTGCAGTGTTACTGGTTTTTATGGCAGAAGTTATAGAACAAAATCAAGAGAATGGGTTGTTGAAGAATTAGGGAGGATGAACTCTTATGGGAAAGGTATTTTTTTTACAGATGATAATTTTACTGGAAAAAAGAGTCGATGTGTTGCTCTTCTTGAACAAATAATTGAATCTGGGCTAAATAAAAGAGAGGGAGTAGCACAAGTTACTATTAATGCTGCTTCTAATGATTCGCTTTTAGATTTAATGTGGAATGCAGGAATAAGAACTTTGTGTATTGGCATTGAATCTATAAATGATGAAACATTAGAAGCATATTCAAAAAGAGTTAGTGCAGAGCAAAATAAAGAAGCTATAAAAATATTTAAAGAAAGAGGATTCTGGGTTCATGGAATGATGATGCCTGGAGGAGATGGTGATACTCCTGAAAGTTTAAGAGAAACTTCTGAATGGGCAAACAAAGATTTAGATAGTGTTCAGTATTTTTCTCCAATACCTCTGCCGGGAACAAGAATGCGTTCACAATTAGAAGAGGAAGGAAGGATTCTTAGAGATGGAGAAGATGATTTATGGCATTTATATGATGGAGACAATGTTTTAATAAGACCTAAAAATTTCACGCCTTTGCAACTTCAAAAAACAATTTATAAAATGTATGATAGTTTTTATAGTTGGAAAAAAGGGTTGTCTAAAGCGTTAAAGTCTCGGGATTTTAGAGCTGTCAAGATTGCATTAGGTCTTTTAGCTTATACAAAACTCAAAGGGGAAAAAATTTTATACAGTCCAGAATCAAAAAGGCATTTGGAATTTCTTGAATCTGTTAGTTAAAAAATAATTTAAAGAAAAGATTTAAATATATAGAAAATATAAACAATATATAAAAGAGGCAATCAAAACTTTAGAATCAAAAAGATTCTGATGGTAATTGAAAGGAGGTAAATTTAAAGGAATGGAGAATAAACTTATAGGGAAGTGGGCTTTTCTGGGTGGTTTGATAATCGCAGTAATTGCAGGATTTATGACAGAATATGTAACAACAATTGCTTTTGTGTTATTTGTACTGGGATTAATAGTAGGATTTCTTAATGTATCTGAGAAGGAATCTACCAAATTTTTAATTGCGGCTATAGCCTTATTAACTGGCGGAATTGCGAGCCTGACTGCTCTTTCAATGTTGGGAGTGTCTGCTGATTATATCATTACAGTCTTGGCAAACTTTGTAGCATTTATTAGTGCAGCGGCATTGGTCGTCGCAATAAAAGCTATATTTGAAACAGGGAGATAATTCTTTTTTTTATTTTTTTGGATGTCAAGAATTTAGTTTCTTGAGCATATTGGAGATTTTTGTAGTTTGGGAGGTATCATAAAGATTATAATATTGGCTATATGAATTGTTCTAAAAAATAAATAAAACCGAATCCCTAACGGATGCCAAAAAGGTCGGACGCTCCCACCGACGACTCGACCTTTTTGGCATCTCTTAGGGATTCGGGGTATTTATTGAATCTTTTTTTATTTAGCAATCTCTCTTTGCTGTTTAGACTTTTTAAGTATTGTCGAGATTGAGTTCAATATCCTTCTTTAGGGGGTCGATATCCCCCATAATAGGTTGAAGTAATTAAGATAGGATTGAGCAACTTGTTTGCTTTTGATTACCGTCGCTATGGGAGTAGTACTCCAAATAATTATGGCTGTATTTTCTCCATAAACAAAAGTTGTGGTAGGAGAGGAAAATTCATCTAGAATGTACTTAAACTTAGTATGGGCTATTTTTACTTGATCTGATTTTCTTGAATTTTCTGATAAGATCACTCTTGCATTAATTTTTAGTTCTTTTTTTCGTTTTTGAAATAATTCAAAATCGTGCTTCATTATTTCTAAAAATCTTCCTGAAGAACCAAAGGCAACATATTCTTTAAGATTGAGTATATCGTGGAGAATAGATTTAATACCTAAGCGTCCCTTGTAAATGTTGGATTCTTCTTTTTCTTTTGGTTGTTTGAATCTTGCCTCTAATTCTGGAAGAATCTCCTTTGCTATTTTTTCCTCTTCTTTTATCTTTTCCAATATCTTGTTAGGAGGAACTGGCTGAAAGATTTTTTTATTGGCTTTGATTACATAAGTAACTAATCCACGTTGGATAAGACGCTCAACAGAATCATAAATAGTTGTTCTATTGATTTGAGTTTTCTTGCTTACTTGTCCAGCTGGTGCTTCACCTAAGTCTAACAAGGCTAAGTAAATTTTAGCTTCATTTCTATTAAGTCCCAGTCTTTCCAGTTGATCCATTATTATTATTATTATTATTATTATTATTATTATTATTATTATTATTGATTATTTTGTTTATTTTTAAAGTTTTCTGCGGTGTTGTTAGGATACTCACAACATAAATTAATAAATCTGATTAAGATTTCTAGAAAGTGAGAATATGAAAAGAATTACGGGCAGTTGGGTTAGAAATTATGATGCGAAAGAAACCGTAGCATCTGTGTGGCCTTACCTAGAGGAGGCACTAGAAGGGATGGGATATTCTTTCTCTATTAAATATTCTTTACTACCGAACCTTGATGATCTAAAAATGATTGGTTTTATGCCAGAATATCAGGGAGGATGTGATAAAGCATCAGAGAATCTTGAACAATCAAGAGGAAGTTTCATTAGAAATATGAATAAATTTGGTTACTACTTTTCTTCTACAGGACTTGAGCGCAATCCTGGAGCAGGAAGTTCAATACTTAATGTTCCTCTAATCTATTTCTTTTATGAACATTCAATTAATGAGGATGGAATTTCGTTACAATTTCTCCCGGGAAGATATAACCCTAATCAATTGTTCCATCCCTCCAAAGATGGGGAGAAGAATGACCGCGTAGTTCAAAGAAGGATAGATGCCTCAGAGTTGATTATTAGAGTTAATAGTAAGCCTAGTGTAGAGAGAGAACTAAAAAATATCTACCGAAAATTATCAACCAAATAGTGACTCAAAAACTCTTTTTACCGACGCTAAAGTGACACACAAAAGTCCACCCCAACTTTGGTCACAATGGTACAACGCCCCCACCGGAGTAAAAACAATTTGTCTATTCAAGGGAAGCTTATTTTTCCCGAATATTAAATAATCAACGAGGCTGTCCTTTATATATTTTTCTATTGATAGAAGCCTAACTAATTTTATCGTCGGGAAATAAAAAATAATTATTCTCAATTTTGCTTTAATTCAATAATTTTGTCAAGCTTTGAAATGATCTCTTTTAGTCTTGAAATAATTTCTTCTCCAACATCTGAGTTTATTTCCATATAAATTTATAGAGTCAAACTTTAAATATTCCGACGATAAATATTTCTAAGAAATGTTTCTATGACTTTTTCGTCGAGGCTGTATAAATAATTTATTTATCTAAGAATAACATGGAAAATAAATGTATTGTCTGTGGAGGAGATATCGGCGAGGATGAGGGGAATGTCTGCGAGACTTGTTTTAGAGTCTTAAAAGAAAAATACCCTTGTGACAAGGAGCTTGATAAAATCTTGCAATGGCACAAAAAACAGCGCGAAGAACTAGACGAAGAGTTGTAAGCATTTTGCCTTTAGTGGCTATTTTGTTTATAGTTCTTCATACAGGTTTTGTTTTAGCAGCGACGCCAAGTTTTGAAGAAGTTTTAAGGCCGTTGACAACAATTTACAACCTTGTCAAATATGCGGCGACGGTGATTGCTGGAATTGTGATGCTTGTTGCAGGGCTAACCTACATTTCCAGTGGTTCAGACCC
>JAHIVR010000024.1 GCA_018816625.1 Nanobdellota archaeon
AGCGTGGGCAAAAGCAGGGACAATTGGATTTTTTTTGGTTTTTGTAGCTTTGTGGATTACTCTTTTTTTAATAGGATATGATGGGGAGTGGCAATGTGCCGGAGTTAAAGAAAAAACTCCGTGCAGTTTCTCAGAATTTTTATTTGCCCCACTACACCTAGGGTTTGTCTTATTTTTTAGTTGGGTCGGGTTTTTTGCAGGAATAATAGATTTAAATAAAATAAGAAAGATAATAGAAAAAGAAACAGACAGAAAAATAATTCCTTTGAAGATAGCAAAAGTGATTACCACAACAATGGTAGTTGTTTTTTTAATTATAGGTTTTTTAGCCTTTGATGGGTGGGTAACGATAATGATTTATGCAATAATCTTTGGCGGATTTGCAGCATTGGTTAGCTGGTATATTGGGAAAAAGAAATACCATAGATAAAGAAATCCCGCCCAAGTGTGATCAGAATAAAGAAATATCACAGGCAATTATTCTCTGTAATCTAATTCGTTATTAACTATTGCAACAACCTGTGATGCAAAATACATTTTTGGGCCAACAGAAATAAGGTTAGCAATTTGCTTTAGTCTTTTTAGCTCTTTCTTAGGCAAACCTTCATGATCCCCCAATATAAATACCGGATTACCTTTTAAATCAACCTTCCTTATACTCTCACCCTTCTTGTCAAGTATAAAGACCTCCCCCTCTTTAGACAATTCTTCCACAACAGGTAAAAATGCCTTTTTTTCAATAAAACAACCAGGGAAAACCTCGGTTTTACTTCCTTCTTTATATTTATAGAGGATTTTTTTAAGAAGTATAGCAACATCTTTCTTGCTTATTGGTGTTCCTTCTTTTACCTGTATCTCTATGTGTTTTGGAGGGTCTGGTTGACCATAAAAAACAAAATGAAACTTCACATCTTCTCTAAAATCGTGTGAAAGGAAAACCCCTTGTATAAGGCTATGTATAGCAATATCTATCCTTCCAGCATTCATTAGATTCCCTTCTGAAAGAACTTTGCCTGAAGTTGTTGCTGACTTTGAAAAATACACAAAATGTCTCATCTATCCCCCAAATAATTTAGGTAGTTGAAATTTCATATTTCCTCTCATTAACTCATTCACATTGAAATTCCCACTTGTTCTTGCTGACTTTGAAAAATACACAAAATGTCTCATTTTATTGAATGTAATGAATGAAACGTAATAGTCTCCTTTTTTATCACAATACTACTCTTAAACTCTACTATATAAAAGCTTTTAAAATCCCTGTTTCCTTATATCTATAATTAAACTGGAGTTGAAAAGATGAAAAAGCTTATGGCAATTGCAATAATTACAGGACTGATTTTATGTATGGGTTTTGCATTTGTTGCGACAATGCCAAGTGTGGAGGCAGCATATGCTCCAATGCCAAATTGTGATTTTGGTGGCTGGGATGCAGAAAATGGTGCAGGACCAGGAACTGCTGCTGAAATGCTTTATTGCAGATCAAAAGGATTAATGTAATTTTTCTTTTTATTTTATTTTATTTTAATTTTCTTAGTATATGCTAAGACAAGTGGTTTTTGAGTCTTTGCATCTTCTTTCCTAATTCCCCTATCCCATGCTTCAACATAAATTGTCCCAGATCCTTTAGGAGCATCATGCGGAATAGTAAATTCTACTCCTGTATAATAATTTTTAGTAGGAGCTCTTAGTGTTTTAACATCAAGAAGATGACCCTTTCTTTTTGAAATTCCTTTATCTCTAGCTATTTCTCTTTCAGCAAGGGCCGGATCCATTATTCTTCCCAATATAACTGTTCCTTCTTTTTTATCTAGTTCAAAATAAACCATAGCATTGACCATATATCCTCTTTCCTTTTCACTATAAGATATGCCTGTAACAGGCAATAATAAACTATAACTACTATCTCTTTCTAATTCATTAATTAAAACTGGCTCTGGAAAATTTAGAAAATAGTCTTTTCCAAATGGTTGTTTAACAAACATTGCCTGGTATCTTGGTATTTTTTCTGGTGTATTGGGAAGTGAAAAACTGAAAGTTCTTTCAACAGATTTCGGATCTTTTTTAGTGGTTGCAACTCTTAAACCAATCTGATAATCTGTTCTGCCCAATGTGTTGATTGAATCTTGTTTATGAAATGGTTTGGTATTTATTTGAAATCCAATGTTCTCTCCAGCAAAATTCTTAGGAATATTTGGAAATTTTTTAGTAATGGAATCTTTTTTTATTACATCAAGATTAGAAGCACTGTTTAAAATATACTCTAAACTAATTTCAGCTGTTTGTCCAATAGAATCTCTTTCTAAAAATGGTTTAGCTTCTGTAAATATATTTGCTATTAATGTATGGCTATTCCATGGAATTTTTCCATAAATTTCAGGAAAAGTTTTTCCACCAGGAGCAGGCCAAGCATATATCTCACAAGTTACATTTTCTTTTAATAAAGGATAACCAGGTTCTGTGTACACTTTTTCAGCAGTTTCAGCAGCAGTTATTTGGCTTTCTCTTCTTGCATAAGTGTCTTCTTTTCCTTCTTTTCCTCCATGTTTTGCTTCACTTTTTCCTTTTTCCTTTTGTTCGTCTGTAGATGAAATTGCATATGCTGTACGTCCACTTTCTTTAGTTAATTCAAAACTACATGTAATATTAGGTAATGGGAAATAAAAAGTAGCCCTATTCTCTGAGGATTGGTCAGGTTGAAGTTCTCCAGGTCCATACTTTAAAAATGCTTTTGCTAAATCATCAAAAGGTTTTGGCTTATTATAAGGATGCCATGCTCTGTAGCGTGTGATTTCTTTTAAACTTTTTTCAAGCTGAGAATTTTTTTCTTCCCAAAATTGGTTTCCTGGCTCTATACTATTATCAAGATTTTCAAGTCCAACACGAAATGTTTTATTAATTGCATCTCGGTGAGTAGGATTATGAACATTTAATGTGTCTAATTCTTTTAAGCATTTTTTAGCTTTTTCATTTTTTTCAGCAGCTTCGCCAAGTAAAAAGTACAATGCCTGGAATCTCATTTTTTCAGGAGAATAAGCCTGACCTTGCTGTTCGTATTGCCTTATACTCTGTTGAAAAATTGTTGAATTTGTAGTTGCACAGTTCACTCCCCCAGCCATTGAACCTCCTGCTAAAATGAATTTTAGCAAGATTAATCTATTTTTTTTTCTTCCAAAAACCATAAAAAAACTGTGTTCTTAATACTTATAAGCTTTATTGTATTCAAGAATTACGGCTGTTTTAGAGGCTGAAAAGTAAACTCACTCTTAGCAAATACATTTTTAGTATTTACGACCCTAAACACTCCAAGAAACTGATCTTCAAAAAAAATACTTATTCTTTGATTGGTTTTTATCTTAGGTTTCTCAACGAGGAAAGCATCATGTATCGGAGATCCGTGAAGTATTTGTTTTATACACTCTTTTTTGACATCAACAACAGGATAAATCTCAGAGATAATTTCTCCAGGAGTTATCATTTCTTTGAGTTTTGCTTCATCATTAACAGCTTTTTCCAAATCATATAACGTATAAATTTTCTCTTCTGTGAATATCCCGGCTCGCGTTCTTCTTAGTTCAAGCATGTGAGCCCCAATTCCCAAATAATCCCCTAAATCAGAAATTAGTTTTCTTATATAAGTTCCCCCTTGCACAGTTGTTCTAAAAACTATATCCTTCCCATTTTGTTCTATCAACTCAAAATTTTTTATCTCTCTTTCTCTCTCCTGTCTTTTAACTCTAGATTTAACGGGAGGAAGCTGGGTTATCACTCCAGTAAACTTTTCTTTTATGGCTTGTTTTATCTTTTCAATATCCACTTCCTCGTGCATTCTCATTATTCCAACATACTCTTTATCATGCCCAATAAAGAACCCAGTAAACTTGCAAGCCCGGTTAAGTGCTATTGGTAAAACTCCAGTAACTTTAGGGTCTAGAGTTCCAAAATGGCTTGTTTTTCTTAAACCCAGCATCTTCTTGACTTTATCACTCACAGTAAAACTAGTTGGTCCTGATGGCTTATCAATATTAATTATCCCAAACTCAAGAAGCTCTTTCAGAGATTTGTTCTGTTTGATTTTTGAAATATCCATTATTCTTTTTAAGAAGAGATATGCTTTTAAAGAATTCTGTTTTTAATTGTCAATGAAAAAAATTGCTGTTGATGCCATGACTATTGAAGGAGGTATAGGGCTTTTAGCCAAAGCAATTAGAAGAGAATTAAAAAAACACCGAAATTTAGAATTACTTCTCATAGGGGATGATTCAATAAGACATTTAGAAGGGGATAGAGTGTCTATTGTGCCTTCTTCAGAAATTATAACTGGAGAAGATCTTTTAAAACAAATTATGAGAAAATTGCCTTATTCTTCAACAAACATCACAGCAAGATTAGTAGGAGAGGGAAAAGCTGATGTTGGAGTTTCTTTTGCAAATACCAAGGCAGTTGGACTAGCCGTTTCTAGAAATTTAAAACCCATAAACGGATTAAAAAAAATACCTCTGGCCGTTGCAATTCCTTCTAAAAAAGATGGACAATATGTTCCAGTTGTTCTTTTGGATGTTGGTGCAACTGGATTAGATGATTTAGGTCCAAAAAATTTATTAGAGTTTGGAATTTTAGGTAAATATCATGCAGAAAACTTTGGCCTAGTAAATGTTAGGGTTGGTTTATTAAGTAATGGTACCGAAGCAAATAAAGGGACTTCACTTTTAAGGGATGCTGGTACTCTTTTTGAAAGGTATTCAAGGGATAACTTTTTATTTAATTATTCTGGATTTGTTGAAGGCAGGGAGGTTTTTATCGGGGGGAAAGATAAGCCAGATGTTGTGATTACTGATGGTTTTACAGGAAATGTCCTTTTAAAGATGGCGGAGGGTCTTATTCTTTTATCCAAAGAAGCAATGCAAGATTCTTTTAGAGCCAATTTAGCAACTAAGGCTGCGGGATTAACTGCAAAAGTTACGGGAGCTTTTTCACAAATGAAAAAATTCATGCATCCAGATAGGTATGGGGGAGCCTCTTTTTTAGGTCTTAGTCAACCCTTCATAAAAGGGCATGGGGCTTCAACAAGTTTTGCAATCCAAACAGCAATAGGATTGGCCCATAATTCTTCTATAAATGGATCTAAAGAAAGTATTATGGGAGAATTAAAACAGGCCCAAGAATTAAGTTAAAATTTCCCCTTTAAGTACTTCTTTCTTAAATCTTCTTCAAACCTCTCTATAGCATATCTTAACATTGTACGTGGCATTTTTTTATAATGTTTCTTTAAGAAATTTTCTTCAACCTCACGATTCTTTTTACCAATCTCCCTTAAAATCCACCCAACAGCCTTGTGGATTAAATCGTGTTTGTCTTTAACAAGAATCTCCGAAATTCTCAAAGCATCTTTAAAATCATCATTTTTTATGTAGGCAAAACAAGAGATTACCGATATTCTTTTCTCCCAAAGGTTTTTTGATTGTGCTAATTCATAAAGTTTATCTCTTTTCTTGTCTTTTAGAAACTCTCCAACAATTTTATGGCTAGTTAAATCAACTAAGTCCCAGTTATTGATATTTTTTGTATTTTTTAAATAAAAATTAAATATATTGCCACGCTCTCTCTCATCTGATTTTTTAAATTTATCAACTAAAATTAATAATCCTACAAGTCTATGTTCATGGATTTTTGAGTTCAACAGTTCTTGAATTTTTACTAGGTTTAGCCCGGTATATTTTTTAGCAATTTCTCTCTGCTTTGGAACTTTGATTCCTAAAAAAATATCTCCTTCTCCATACTGTCCTTTTCCTGTTTTAAAAAATCTTTGCAACAATGCAGCTTGCTTTGGATTTTCCTCAGTTTTTAGTTCTTTGATTAATTCTTGTAACATGAGATTCTAAGAATTAGTTAGTATAAAACAATTTCTAATGCAATCTTCTAGACCTTAATCCCCCTGATTGAGATATTGGTAATGGAGATCCGCTCTTTTCCCATTCTTCCATATATTCTCTCAACTCTTGTTCAGGAGTAGTAAAAGACATCTGGGTTCCCATTGGAGAAGAATCTGTAACTCCCCAATACTTTCTAAATCTTGATATTTGTTCTGGATTAAAACGCCTCTGAATTTTTTCTCTTCCTTCTTCACCATAATTTAGCAATTCCCTATAATTCATACATTTTTGCAGTTCTTTTTTAGAGGTTATTCCATCATACTCTGCTAAAAGTTCTTCATTTGATCTTCTTCTCATTTTTAATTATTTTCATATCCTACTTGCGGGTTATAATCAAGTCCCTGAGACACTTTTCTTAGTTTATATATCAATTGTTGGGCTTTTGGATATCTTTCTTTTACCTTCACCCTTCTTAAACTAGCCCTTTCAAATGGGGGTTCTCCATCTTGTTTAGCATCCCTTTTTCACCATTCACTTGTTCCTGGAACAAAAACTCCTTCACTACAATGAGCACGATAAAGTTCTTCAACAGTATGTCCTTGAGCTAACATTTCTTCCAATCCTTCTTGCCCGAATTTATTAATTAGGGAATTTCTATACATTCTATTTCTAACTGCTTCAAGCGATTCTTTTACCCTGTCTTATACAACAATTTTCCCTTTAAAATAATTTCTATACCAGAATTATTTAACCAAAAAACTTATTTAGGAAGTTTTTTAAACTTTCATTTTCTGTATTAAAAATTATGTTTATTCCACAAAAAATGTTTTTAACAAAAGGAGTGGGTGTTCACAAAGACAAACTGGCTTCTTTTGAGTTGGCCTTGAGAAGTGCGGGAATAGAGAAATGTAATCTAGTTTATGTTTCAAGTATTCTTCCTCCAAATTCTAAAATAATATCTAAGTTAGATGGCCTTAAATTATTAAACCCTGGACAAATTGTCTATTGTGTTATGGCTAGAAACGAAACAAATGAACCAAACCGACTTATATCTGCTGCAATAGGTATTGCAATACCTGCGGATAGAAATAATTATGGATATCTTTCAGAACAACATGCTTTTGGAGAAACAGATGAAAAATCCGGGGATTACGCAGAAGATTTAGCCGCAACGATGTTGGCAACAACACTAGGAATTGAGTTTGATCCGAACACAGCCTGGGATGAAAGAAAACAAATCTATAAGGCAAGTGATAATATCTTCAAGACGATGAATGTTTGTCAATCTGCAATAGGAAATAAGAATGGATTATGGACGACAACTATTGCCGCAGCTGTTTTTGTTGAATAATTATTAGTTTTTTAAAAAATTACTTTTGTAAAGCCATTCTATGAATCTTTGGTTCTTTTTTCTTTCCACCCTTTTGGTGTTTCATCTGTTTTGCAGCAGCTTTTTCCATAGCCTTTCCGGCTTCTACAACAGCAGATTTCTTCTCTTCTGCTTCCGTTTTTTTATCCGCTTCATCTGTTTTTTGCTCTTCTGTCTTTGATTCTTCTTTTTCTTTTTTGGCTTCGGCAGCTTTTTCAAGAAGAGTCTTTTTCTTCTTCACGGCTTCTACAGCTTTCTTAGAAACATTTTCTTCTCTTTGTTTCTTGAATTTAAGTCTAGCTGGGAGCTCAACAACTCCAACTCTAACTATCTCTCCTTCTTTTATTGCTTTGACTTTTATTTTGTGTGGGGGATTTTTTATTCCTCTACTCCATACAAGCTCGTTAACATAGGAATCAAGCCTAACTTTTGTTAGATCCCTATCCTTAACTTTCATATGTTTAGCTATAAATTCCTTTATTGTTTTTATTGCTTTTTCAGATTTTCTGTATCTTGGAACAACTCTGCATTTCTCTCTAAGGGGAATTATATATTCTCTTTCAATCTTCTCCGCCCTAACTTCAGTTTTTTTTGCCATCTTATCCAAAATGAGATTTTCTCATTCTACGAGGTTTAATCTTTAATTTTGTTCTTCTCCAAGATCTTCTATGCCTTGTCATAGTTGATGGGTGGACTCTTTTTCCGGTTCCGTATTTCTTCAATACAGCCCATATCGGAGCCCACTTAGACCTTTTAGCCATTTTGGCTAATCTTGTTTTCTTGTGAGAATTTTTTATTGGCATTTTACTTAATAGCCTCCATAAATTCTTTTCCCTTTGGAGTAAGCTGTCTTCCTGGCTTTCTTCCTCTGACTCCTTTTATTGTTTGAGCTATTTCAGTAAACCCGGCCTTATCTGCTTGTTGAAGAATTACCCTTATTATTTTTCCAGAAGCTCTTTTAAATTCATCTGGTTTCATTCCCCTATTTTTCTTACTTCCGTATTTTGTTCTTAATCTATTTACCCCAACGATTTTCTTATTGTAAATTTGCTTTAGAATACTTGCGGCTCTCTTATGCCAGAAATCAGGATCATCAATGGGCCTTTCTTTTGCCGGACCTGATTTAACGTACTCAACCCACTCGGGAGCTTTGAACTCTGGGATTTTTTTTAAAGCATCTGCTAATCTTTTATTATATTCCTGGGCTGCTAATTCATACACGCTTGTCATCTTATTTGACCATGTCTTTCGACATTAGATTGGCTACGAATAGCCTTTTAGTCTAGTTCTATAGGATTTTCTCGCTTTATAAAGCTTGCTCTCTATCCTTCCTTAATCTTCTTATAGAGATGGTGTATCCTATGGACTTTGCTTTATACCTCATTCCAAGATGCCCCATAATCTTCTCAACAATTTCCTTTAATTCTTCTTTATTTCTACAACAACTTTTCAACACACAAACCTTTACAATAGAATATTTTTGAAAGTGTCCTTTAAGCGTCTGAATAAAATTATCTGTCACTCCGTTTTTTCCAAGTTGAACCTGCCCAATTATTGCCAATTTTCAATCCACTCCTTTTTTACTTTTATTGTTTTTGATTTTTTAACCCCGTAGGTTCCAATCTTCATTCCCTTCTTTTTAAAGATATCTTTCCCTTTAAACCTATTTACTCTTACGTCTTGCCTGTTTTTCTTCCAATCCTTGGAGTATATGGCACAGAAGATTGCCGCTTCCCTAATATCTCCTTTTTTTGCCTCGCCTTTAATATTTACAAAGGGGCTTCCAGGAGCAACAGTGTGAAACACTTCTTCTTCTTTTTCTACCTGTGAGATTAAGAGTTCATTGCTTTTAGCATCCCTCCCTCCAAGAAGGGTGGTGCCGGGGTGAGTTATAAGCTCTCTAAACTTTATCATGATTAATAAAATAAAAGAAGAGTTTTAAAGTTATTTGTTTTTTTATAACCTATTCTTAATAGTTGTAGTAGAATGACACTTTGTGCAAGTATAATTCCCTCTTTTTGTAAATTCTACAAGGTTTGGATCTGGATCATCAGTCATTTGTGCATCATATGTAAATGAAGTTAGCTTTTCACAATTATTACAATATATTCTAAAAACCTTTCCACCAACAACCTTTCCTTCAATTTTCATTGTAAAACAATCCTTATTTAGGAGTTTATAAAACTTTTTATATCTCATTTTCCTTCCCTCCCCTATGAAAAAGAGCGTGCATTTTATAATAATACAAAATTATGTTACAGACAAATGTAACATTTATACTAGATATATTACACTGTAATGTAACATAAAAATATAAAAGTATATCGGTCAAAAATAGCCAATAGTGAACGATAAGTTTATATAGTGTTTTGTGTGTATTGCATTATGAATAATGAAAAAATAATTGAAATATTAAGTGAATGGAATTTTTGGGGGAAAGATCATGATGTTGGTGTATTTAGAGATAAATATCTGGCCAAGTTAAATAAGTTAATGAATACAGGCCAGGTTGTTGCTGTAACGGGTGTGAGAAGATCTGGAAAAAGCACTTTGATGAAACAGTTCATTAAGCAACAGATGATAAAAGGAAAAGCTAAAAAAAATTTTTTATATATAAATCTTGAGGAAACATTATTCGCAGATCATTTATCTTTAAATTTTTTACAGCAAATTTATGATGCATATTTTGAAATACTAAAACCAGACAGTGTTCCTTATATTTTATTAGATGAAGTACAAAATATTCCAAAATGGGAGAAATTTGTTAGAAGTTTGCATGAAAAAAAACAAGCCAAGATAATTGTTTCAGGTTCAACTTCAAAATTACTTGGTAGAGAGTTTGGAACTGTTCTTACTGGGAGATGGGTAGAGCTAAAACTATATCCTGTGGGTTTTTTTGAATTTCTTGAATTTAAAAAATTAAAAACAGGAAACAGATTTGGCATACTTTCTAAAAAAATAAAAATAAAGCAATTTCTTAGAGAATATTTGGAATTTGGAGGCTTTCCTTTAGTTGTATTGAAAGAGGAAAAGAAAGAGATACTTCAAAGATATTTTGATGATATTATGGAAAGAGATATAGCCGAAAAGCACAAAATAAGAAGAGTTGACAGACTTAAATCTTTAGCAAGATACTATTTAACAAATTTTTCATCTACTATTTCATACAGAAGAATCACAAAATTTATGGATCTGAGTCTTGATAGTGTGGAAAGATTTTCCAGTTATATGGCTGAAGCTTATTTAACATTTTTTGTACCTAAATTTTCTTATTCTTTAAAGGAGCAGGAAATAAATCCTAGAAAAATTTATTGCATTGATTCTGGACTAATAAACATGGTTGGTTTTAAATTTAGTGAGAACATTGGAAGATTATATGAAAACTTAGTTTTTCTTACTTTATTAAGGGAAGGAAAAGAAATTTATTATTACAAAAATAAAGGAGAATGTGACTTTGTTTTAAAAGAAGGGCAAAAAATCAAACAAGCTATTCAAGTTTCATATCAAATAAAGGAGAATAAAGAACGTGAAATTAAAGGACTTTTAGAAGCAATGAACACATTCAAATTAAAAGAAGGATTTATTATAACTGAAGATAAAGAAGGAGAAGAAAAAATCAAAGGGAAAAAAGTAAAATACATTCCTTTATGGAAATGGCTTCTTCAATAATTTTTTCTAAATATTTAAATAATAACCTTCCCTAGCACCTTTATGAAAAAGAGTGTGAATTTTATATTGATTTTCTTCTCCATATTCTTAATCATATCACTTCCCTTAACATCAGCATGGTTTTTATCTGACTTTTTTAACAAGATGACTGGCACAGGAAAAGCAACATCAGATTTATCAGATTATACAAACACAAAAACAAAATTATATTATTATGCTGGGAACAAACTTATTGCTGAAAATGTTGATGGAGTGCTAAATTATGTTCATGAAAATAATGTTGGAAGTCCTGTTGTAAAAACAGACACTTCTGGAAACCAAATTGGTGATGAAATTTCTTATACTGCTTTTGGATTGTCTGATTCAGAAGATGCTTCTTATACAGGACATCTTAAGGAAGAAGAAACAGGATTAATTTATGCCAGAGCTCGTTACTATGACCCAAGTATTGGAAGATTTATTTCAGCAGATTCTGTAATGGGAAGCATTGCTGATTCTCAGTCGTTAAACAAGTACACTTATGTTCAAAACAATCCAGAGAAGTATGTTGATCCTAGTGGGAATCAAAATCTAAATTCTGAAATTGTAGGACAAATAAAAACTGTTTTTTTAAAAGGGCTAGATAAAGCTAAAGCAGAAGCTTTTGCAGGGATTACATTATCTGAAGTTACAGATTTTTATCCTTTTGAGATAGTATTATCAGAAGATATTACTATAGGAGGGGATTTTAATTTTGGAAACGCCGAAAGGGCGCAAGTAAAAATTGCTTATATAGATTATCACCCAGGAACTACTGGGAATGGGATTGAAGGACTTATTAGAGCACATGGAAAACTTCCTCCACGATTTCATAATGAATATATGGAAGGAATTGCTCAAGCTACAGAAGAGTTTGCTGAGAGAATAATGCCAGATCTTTTAGAAGTAGAAATAGGAAACTTAAAAGGTGTGAGCCCAAGATTTGGTTCAGGTCTTGAAGGAACATATGATGAAGTATTTATTAGAAAATATGCTTTTTCTCGTACCAGTTTAGGGCTTAAACGAACTTTCGGAAAACTTGCAAAGGGGTTTGAGACTTTTGGATTTATAGGAGATGCTGTTGGGATTGGAATGTCAGTTCAAAATCCAGAAGCAGTTATTAATGAAATAAATGAAAAAATTAACAGGGGGGGAATTGAGGGATTGATGTATAAGGTTTATTATAGCACATTTGGATTAATGGAAGGAACAACAGCTCAGCATTATAATCAATTAAAGAAGATGGAAGAGAAAAAGCCAATTACATAACTAGAATATATTTGGAAAATTTATTGTTATGGCATTTAAAAAACACACTAAGGTTTATGATATTTTAACCTCTTATCAAAATAGCCCCATTTTTCATTAGCTAATCTTAATTCTTTATGGTCCTTAGCATATTCTTTGAGATCGATATCATTCATTACAGCATCAACTGCTTGTTTTGCTGCCATAGCTCCTGCCCTGGTTCCTAGCGGATGTCCATGGATTCCGCCCCCCATTTGAAGGATAACATCCCTCCCTAAATGTTTTACTAAAAAAGGAACATGTCCTGGATGTAGTCCTCCAGAGGAGACAGGAAACACAGATTTTATTTTTCCCCATTTTTGAGCAAGTCTTTTTTGTGTAGCTTTAACTTCTTTTAGGCTTATTTCTTCTGAAAGCTCTTCAATATCTTCGATATCTCCCTCAAGTTTTCCAATACCCGTCCCTATATGTAACTGATCTACCCCAACAAGTCTTGCAAAGTCAGCCAAGACCATCATACTTATCCCATGATTGGGATTCCTATCAAATGCAGCATGCATAGCTCTATGTGCATGAATGGCCATTTTAAATCCGGCTTCTCTTAAAGTTTGAACAGCAGCCCATCCAGAGGTGATAATATCCACCATAATATATTTCCCCCCCAAATTTTCAACTAACTGCGCTCTCTTTATCATTTCTTTTGTTTCTGCAGTAACATTAATTAAATAACCTTTTTTTTCTTTTGTTTCTCTCTCGGCATCATGAAGTTTTTCTAAACTTCGAGAGACTCTTTCTTCAAATGTGTTAAATTTTTGACTTGCAAGATTTTCGTCGTCTTTAGTAACGTCGCACCCTCCAACCCAAGATTCATATGCAGATTCAGCATGATGTCTTGTTTTTAGTCCTAATTTAGGTTTAATTATTGTTCCAACCAAAGGTCTTCTCTTAATCTTCAATATTTTTCTTATTCCCTTTACTCCATATTTTGGACCATCAAAACTTCTCAGAATTTTTTTAGGAAAGCTAATATCTTCTAATCTTATTGCTTTGACAGCTTTCATTCCAAAAATATTTCCCGCAACACTAGATAGAATGTTTGGAACATTATCATACTCAAATAATTCTTGAGGATAAGCAACCTTTATATGATCTTTTTTAATAGAGAAAACTTTTGCTCTTAATTTTTCAACATAATCTTTTCCTGGAACTTTTGTCCATGTGCCCGTACTACTTTCAAGAGCCACAGTATTTGCAGCTTTTTTCATATCTAAACCCCTAGCGGGTTTTATCTTAAACAAACAAATTAAATCATTTTTAGGATTATATTTTAAATCTATAAAATCAAACTTTGTTACCATGTTTTTTTACTTTTGTCCCCTCTTTTGTATCATCAATAGTATACCCTTCTTTATTAATCTTATCCCTCAATTCATCTGCCTTTTTCCAATCTTTTTCCTTACGCGCTTTTTCTCTTTCACTAACTAATTTTTTTATTTTATTGGGAATTTCTATTTTTTCTATCTTTAATAAATCTAATCCCAATACTTCATCTATTTTTTTTATAGTTTCAATTTTTCCTTCAGCTTTTTCATCTCTTAAAAAATTCCAAAGAACTTGCAAAGATCCTGGAGTGTTTAAATCATCATTTATTTCTTTTTGAAATTTTTCTAAATATTCTTTATTAATTTTCTTATCATTATTTAACTCAGAAATTATATTTTTCAACCTATGATAGGAAGTTTGAGCTGTTTTAAGATTCTCTAAAGTAAAATTTAATGGTTTTCTGTAATGTGTAGTTAAAACAAGATACCTAAAACTTAGTGCAGAGTATCCTTGTTTTTCCAATTCACTTATAGTGTATAAACCCCCCTTACTTTTAGAAACTTTTTCCCCCTTAAACAGAAGCCAAGCCCCGTGTAACCAGTAATTAACAAATTTTTTTCCGGTCAATGCTTCGCTTTGGGCTATCTCATTTGTGTGGTGGATTTGTATGTGGTCCATTCCACCAGTATGGATATCAAATCTCTCTCCCAAATATTTCATCGACATAGCAGAACATTCAAGATGCCACCCAGGAAAACCAATTCCCCACGGGGAATCCCACTCTTGTTGCCTCTTTCCAGGTTCTTCTGAAAACTTCCACAGTGCAAAGTCAGTATTGTTCCTTTTCTCTCTTAAAGAGATTCTCTTTCCTGCTTTTATGTCTTCTTTCCTTAGTTTGGCAAGCTTACCATAATCTTTTAATTTTGAGGTATCAAAATAAATTCCATCCCCAGTTTTATAGATGTATCCCCTATTCTCTAATTTTTTTATAAAATCAATCTGTTCCTTTATATTATCTGTAGCTTTACTCCAAATTGTTGGTTCTATTATATTTAGCCTATTGAAATCATCCCTAAATAATTTAAGATAGTGGGCCGCAATATCTTTTGCTTTTTTTCCTTCTCTCTCTGCGGCTCTTTCCATCTTATCCTCTCCCGTATCTGCATCAGAAGTAAGATGCCCCACATCCGTTACGTTCATAACATGCCTTACATTAAATCCATCAAACATTAGTGTTCTCTTCAACATATCAGAAAAAATATAAGTTCTTAAGTTTCCTATGTGCTGATACCAATAAACTGTTGGCCCGCACGAATACACCCCCACTTCTCCCTTTTTTATTGGTTTGAAAACTTCCTTCTTACGAGTTAGAGTATTATACAATCTAAGCATGAATCAACCAAGAAATCTAAATTTAAAAACTTACTTTATTTGAACATCGAAAGTAATGGTTTCAAAAGGGTCTGTTCCCCCACCTTTTGTAACAGTAACAAGATATCTTATTTCACACAGAGGAGCATCACTAGGGATTCTTAATTTTATAAGTCTAGCATTGTCTAATTTTTGTCCTGACTTCAAAGGGATATTATTTTCCGATTTTCCAAGGGTGATATAATCTTGGTCTCCCAAATCACAATCATCAGAATGATATGAAGCCTTATATCCAAAAACATCATCTCCAGCTTCACCCCTACCATTATTTCTTATAGAGATTCCAACCCCCCCAGATTCTCCCTGGTCTAGAGATATTTGCCCAGAGCTAGGAAATAGAACCACTGTTTTACTTTCGTCTGAAAACAATTTATCTATCTCTTGCTGCACCTCATTATCTATATTCTGCACAGCGTTTGTCCCGCTAGAGAAGATTGATCTTATAAGAATAATTCCCAAAACCATAACAGACATAAGAAGTACTATTGTAACCAAAGTACCAACACTCATCTCCATTGCTGCTAGCTTACTTTTTTTCATAGCGCTTATCTTTCTTCTACCCATTTTATGTTAAACTCCCATCCGCGCCAAGTTGCTTAGAAAGACCAACAGCGATTAATACTAAAACAATTATTCCAAGAATAATCCCTATCGTACTAAACTTCCTTCCTTTTTTTGAAATATCATCTTTGTCTCTCTGGCTCAAAACAAGCCCGGTTATTCCTAACACTATTCCTGCAAGCGGTTGAAAGACTGCAGAAAATATTATACTAAGGATTCCTAAAAGATAACTAGCGTGATTAAAATCTCCTTTTGCCATTTTTCACCTTTTTTATATTCTATTTAGACAACCCCCATTTATAAAAGTTTTGAAATGGGGGCTCGGGGAGTCGAACCCCGGACACCATGATCTTCAGTCATGTGCTCTCCCGCTGAGCTAAGCCCCCGTCAGTTATTGGGGTTAGTGAAAGCCAGGTCAACATTAGTTGGACTCCTGAGCTAAGCCCCATTAGATTAAGTAATAAAATGTACTTTTAAATCTTTAGAAAATAAGTGCAAGTTGGAAATAGGCCACTTCACTTCACAAATTCGACATTACTTTTGTTTTTGAATTTTTTGTCTCCTGTTAGAAATTTAATGCCTAGTTCTTTAGATAAAATGTATCCAATACAATCTGTATAAGACAACCCATCTTTTCTATTCTTGAATTTAAATTTTGTTGCATTAATTGTTGTATCTATTTTAATGATATTTATTA
>JAHIVR010000235.1 GCA_018816625.1 Nanobdellota archaeon
ATCCGGCGCTCCAGCTCTGCCAAAGAATATGCCGTCTTGATAATGTCCGGCTCCCGCGGGCCGGCCCAGCGCCTTATCGCATCTTTTATTCTGCCCATGGTTACATCCTCACGTAAGAGATCATCGGGACTTGCGGGTATTCCAGCTCCATCACCATGTACCGCAGGGCATCGACCGTATGGTCGTCCTGCTTGATGGGCTCCTCTTTCGTCCGCCCGCTACGCCACCGATAGCGCGCAAGCTCACGGATCAGGTTTGTACATGTGTTGAAGATGAACAGGCGCGGCTTGCCGTCGGGTTGTATCGTCAGGCGCGAGGCTACCTTCTGGATACCGAGGAGTACATCCTTCTGTGCCGGGATGGTATATACCCCGCGCTCCTCAAGCTCTGCGCCCTCCTGAGCATCGTGGTCTCTTACCGTCCACTGCATCGTGCCCCGCTGCTTGATAGCATCAGCATGTCGCCCGAGAAGCCACCCCGCCTCGTAGTGCTCAGAGTAGATATACAGCCGACCGTCCGGATCGGTAGTACCCCACAAACAAACGAACGGGTTGTCAAAGCCAAGGTCTATTGCAGCGAATCGCTGCCACCCCGTGGGTATCTCAAACGGCTCCACCAGGTGCACCCCGGCGTGGTAGCCCTCGAATACAATCCCCTCTGCCGCACACCATAGCCCCTTGATCGCCCGGTCGTACCACATCCCGATAGGCGTGCTGCGCTTCAGATTCTCGACGTATTCCGGCGCCAGAAACGGATTGTCCTCAAGATCCCAGTGGATAGCGTGGACCCGCTCCCGCCCCGAGTCCAGCCGCTCCCCGGAATGGTCGATATGATTCTGCTTGATAGGATGGTCGGGATAGTCGGGGTTGGTATCCCAAAGGATACTGAAGTTATCCCCCGATGTCCGGTTGAACGCCTCTTGTATCGTATTCTCGTGCTGCAAGCTAACCTCGTTACCATACCAGCCGTAGCTCGTCATTCCGGTCATGGTCTTATAGGAATCCGCCTTATCGCCCCCGAAGCAGGTTACCCGGTTCCCGAGGAGCTGAAACTGGTTATAGGTATTGAGCTTGGTATCCACCCCGAACATATCCTCCATAGGCTGGAGCACGTTACGCACCACGGCCGGCACCGTATGACCCGTAACGATAAAGTCCACCCCCTGGCCGGCGAAGCCCAGGACGTGACGAAGGAAGATCAGGTTGTTGACTACCGTCTTCCCCGACCGGACCGCACCCTCGTTGATCAGGATTAGGGGTTTCTCGGCGTTCCAATAGTGAATAACCTCCCGCTGCTTCCGGCTCAAGGCTCCTATGTTCATACCTTATCGAAGCTCTCTGCCCAGGATGCCAGCTTCTCGATGACCTCCAGGCGCTGCCGTTGGCCGAACTCCTGGTTGAACTTTCTCTCAAGGAGCCACTGTGACGCCTGAGCAGACCGTTTAGAATGCCGCTTGATGTTCCGGATATGGTAGTCCTTAAATCGAATCTGCGCCTCAACGAGTTGTTCAAGAAATGTAGAGAACGGCTCTTCACCGGCCTCTCCGCGGTGCTTCCAATCTATGAAGGTGGCCTGTGTTATCCCGCACAGAGTGCAAGCATCCTTGTCGGTATTGCCGTCGCGGATATGCCCGCAGATCTCCTCTGTGAGCTCGGGAGTGAGTTTAGTGGGGCGCCCTATTTTGGGTTTCGAGTCGTCCGACATTACCCCTATGATACAATGGGGTGTCGAGAAATATGCACAGGCTCGGCGCCGACTGCGCGCTCAAGGATACGCCGGATATCCAGGCACTTGTGCCGTAGGTAGCGGCTCACGTTGGATTGGTGAACCCCGGCGAGCTTGGCGATGTCGATCTGCCGCAGACCCAGGATGCGCAGGAAGAAAACCTTCTGCACCGGCTGGGGCTTCTGCTCCATCTGCCCGACGATCATCTCGGTAATGTCCGTGTCCACGCCGAAGTAGTCAAAGGCGGCCCGCATGCCCTCGCAGTACGCCCGCGTATCACCCTCGTAGTCGGTAAAAGGAACGGTCGTGTCGCCCATAGAGAGGTAGATCAGATCACGCATGACTTCATCTCCCGGTGCGCCTGCTCGATCTCCATCGGTGTGGGGAAATGCCCGATGAAGCGGCAGATGCGGTCAAAGAAATCCGCCTGAAGCGGGTAGTCGATGCACATGGAAAACAGCGAGGCGTGCTGAACGTAGAGATCCGGGGCGTCCACCGTCACGTACTCCATGAGATCCGGATACAGAGCATAGACGTGAAAGAACTCCCAGCCCTCGGCAAGAAGCTTCTGCGATTCCGGCC
>JAHIVR010000025.1 GCA_018816625.1 Nanobdellota archaeon
CAGAATCTTTTATTAGATATAATGGAGAATAAAATGAAGATAAAAATTATTAAAAAAGATTCTATATTTGATTATTGTTATTGGTCCAAAAAACAAAATCCAAGACATGCTATTCAAATTCCTGTAAAACATATTGATAATAGCTATAATGGATTAGCACATATATTTTGTATATTACATGAGCTTGGACATGCTTATTATCATAAAAACTTAGAATCACAAAATAATATGAAATTAAGTAATAAACAAAAACTAAAAGAAGAAGCAGAAGCGTGGAAATATGCCAGAAAATGTGTTAAGAAAAAATATCACAAAGAATTTAATAAGGTTTACAAATCCTGTATTTCAGCTTATAGGGAGGAAGATAAATGAAAATAGAAAGACGTATAGCAGTAAGAATAATTGATTTATTTGAAGAACTATTAAACAAAAGGAGATAAAATGAAATACACAGAAAAAATACATGCAGAAAGATTGCTTAAAATGTTAGAAAGAAAAAATCCATGTGCATATTGTCCAGCAGGAAAAGATTTTGAACCAAGAGATTTTTCTGAATGGGGATTAGATAAATATGAATGTGGTAGTATTAGAAAATCTTATGTAGCAGATATTTGTATTAGATTTGTAAATGGAGAAGAAATTTGCCCTTGTTTAGCATGGGGGAAAAAAGAAGCTATAAAGAGAACTTGGATTGCATTAGAGGAAAAAGGATATATATGAAATTGCCTAAAGGATTCACTCCATTGTATGATCCTTATGGACAATTTCAAATTGATACTATAGGATTCGGAGTTATAAAAAATGATGCTGGTCTTCTTCTTCCCGTTGGCAAAGGGAAAACGTATACCGCCATTAACATCTGTAAATGGAGAATAGAAAACTCTGAAGTAAAAAAGATAATAATATTATGTCCTATCTCTGTAATGGAAAAATGGAAAGATGAAATACTAAGATTCTCAGGTCATACTTCTATTATATTGCACAATCCTGCAAGAAAGAAGAGGATTAAATTACTAAACAAATTCAAGAACACTAATATTATTTATGGGATTACTAACTATGAAGGATTATTTCCATATTTTGATTATTTTAAAAAGATAAAACCAGACATAGTTGTTGCTGATGAATCTTCAAGATATATAAAAAATATAATTTCAGGAACAAGAGATTTTTCTGGAAGAATGAAATCTGTAAAAAGATCGGAGGCAACTATATTATTAGGAGATATGGCAAAATACAGGTTAATATTAACAGCCAATCTAATAAATAAACCTAATGATATATGGACTCAATTTAGATTTTTAGATAAAGGAAAAACATTTGGAGATAATTATTGGGCATGGAGAAATCATTATTTTGAACAAAGAGATTTAGGACTTTACAAAAAATGGATTCTTAAAGAAGATAAAATATCTAAACTAAGAGATAAGATTTACTCTTTATGTATAACATTTGATAGAAAAGATATAGAATCAAATATTCCAGAAACCATTTATCAAGTTATTCCTATTACTATGAGTGATAGTTTGAAAAAGTTATATGAAAAAATAAGAGTAAAAGTTAAATCTGAAATAGAAACGGAACAAGGAAAAGCAATTCTTAATATACAACATATATTTACTAAATTAATAAGATATCAACAATTTACCTCTGGATTTATAAAAGATGAAGACAATAAGATAAAAGATCTAAAAGAAAGACCGAAACTAAATGCTATAATTGAAGAAGTGGAATCTATTCTTGATAGCCAGGAAGCGGCAATAATATGGTGTAGATTCAGATACACAATGAAAATAATAGGAAACACTTTGAAGAAAAAAGGAATAAACTATACAGAAATGCATGGAGGCACTAAAGATAAAAATATATGGAAGAAATTTCAGAAAAGTAAAACATCAAATGTATTTCTTGGACAAATAGTAGCTGGAGGAATTGGAATAGAATTATTTAAATTAGATTCAGATATAGAATATATGCATGTCTTATTTGCAGAAAATGTATTTGGCTTAGATCCTAGAAATCAAGCAACAGGAAGAGCAGAAGGTAGGATAGGACAATCAGCAGGATGTAGAGTTGTAGATTTTATTGTTAAAAATTCCATTGATGAAAAAATCTATAATTCTATTCTTAAGGATGAAGAAATAGCTGATTCAATTATGAAGGACGGTATAACAAGCTGGTTATAAGGAGGAGAAAATGGAAAGGAGTATGATTGAGATGAAGGGATTGCTCCTTAAGTTAGCTTTAATACTTTTAATAGCATCCCCTTGTCATGCATTTGATAACTGGAATACAGAGGAAAAGATTGCACAAGGAGCAGCTATAGGATTAACTATAATTGATTGGGGGCAAACATTATACATATCTGACCATTCTGAATATTATGAGAAGTGGAATTTTTTATTATCAGAACACCCCTCAAGAAGTTCAGTTAATTTATATTTTGGTTTAAGTATTATAGGGAAAACAGCTTTAGTTCATATTTTACCAAGAGATTATAACTTATTTGGTTTTAATATTAAACCAAGAAGAATTGTACAAAGTACTTATATAGGAATATCGGGATATAATGTTTTTAATAACGCAAGAATAGGAATTAAAATATCTTTTTAAGGAGGTAAAATGATTAAAAAAATTAATAAATATATGATAGCAACAAAAGCTATTCATAAACTTGGAGATATTAGTAGTGATGAGCCTGATTTATGTTATGTATCTGAAGAACATGAAGATTATTATATAGGTAGTTGGGTTACAGGATTTGGTTTTATTCGTGTAAAATTTCCAAAAGAAACAACAAGAGAATTAACTAAAGAAGAAGTTGAATATTATAACAAACAAAGGATTCAAATAGGTTCTGGTCCTATTTTGTCTTTGAAAGTAGATTAGGAGGTGAAAAATGAAATATAAATATTCAGATATTGAAAGAGTGGTAGCTGAAACATTAGATGTAATTTCTGTTATAGGTGTTGATAATAGTGAGGAACTTTTTAATAGAACAGTTTGGTATGTTTTTAACAGAATAGAAAAATGGAGGGATAATGAGAAAATTAGCAACTTTACAAGTGATAAGAAATTTGAGAAAACATCCGAATGCGGATACTCTAGACTTAGTTAATATAAAGGGGTGGGAAGTTATAACTAAAACTGGAGATTTTAAAGAAGGGGATTGGGCTATCTATTTTGAAATTGATAGTCAGCTTCCTGATTATACAAGCGTTTTTGAGTTTATGGAAAAAAGAAAGTTTAGAGTTAAAACCCAAAAACTTAGAGGAATTGTATCTCAAGGGTTGGTAATGCCAATTTCTATTATTAATATAATGATAGAAGATGGGCATATTAAAAAGAAAAAAATAAAATTAGAAGAGGGATATAATTTAACAGAATATTTAAAAATTGAAAAATATGATCCAGAAGCACAGAAAGAAAGAAAACAGGCTGGGAGAGCGTACAAAAAGAAAAATCCTTTTATTGAGTATATGAAACAATACCAATGGTTTCGGCATTTACATTATAACATAGTTGGGAAAAATACAAAAAACTTTCCTTGGTTTATAAAGAAAACTGACGAAGAAAGGATACAAAATATGCCTTTCTTTTTTGAACAACATGATGGTAAATTATTTTATATAATGGAAAAATTGGATGGTACATCATTAACTGTAGCAATTCGTAAGTCTGGAAAGTTCTCAAGGTTTTCAATCTTAAAAAAATTATTCGGAACAGATTTTTATGTTTGTTCCAGAAATCTTACTCTTTACAATAAAAACGATACAGTTTATTGGAAGATAGTTGATCAGGAAAATATTGAAAAGAAACTGAGATCTGTTGGAAAAAATATAGCTATTCAAGGAGAAATTATAGGAGAAACTATTCAAAATAACAAATATAAATTGAAAGGAATTGATCTTTACATATTTAATGTTGTTGACTTAGATAAAAATTTGTATTATAATAATGAAGAAAAAATAGAGTTCTGTAATAAATATGGATTCAAAACGTGTCCTTATATTGAGGAAATACAAATATTAGAAAGTATGAAAGTATCGGATGCTATTAAATTAGCTACAAGAAAAAGTCTTATTAATGATAAAGTTTTGGCTGAAGGAATTGTTTTAAGAGATATTTATAATGATAGAATAAGCGTAAAAGCGATTAATCCAGAATTTTTATTAAAACACGGAGGATAGAATGAAAAATTATATAATAACAGAAAAAGAATTACAAGTATTAAACGATTTAAAAGAAATAAAAGAAAAACAACAAGAAGATCTTTGTCCATTTTATAATCAATGGTGGAAAATGGATTGTCCTTATTTAAAAGGCAGATATTGTGAAAGAACAAAATATGGAGGAATAGAAGTGAATCCAGGTAATGGAGATTCATTCTGTAGTAAGCTGATTAATCTTCATGAAGCTTGTAAGGACTTATTTGAAAAATCTTGTCAAGAAGAATATATAGAATATGTACAATCTAAAATTGACATAGAAGAAATCCCATTTACATATAAACAATGGATTCAAATTGAGGAGGAATAGTGTCATATATACTTAGATGCAAAAAAAGAGGATTAATAAATCCACCAAAGCATGTAACTGATGGAATACAATACGAAGTTTTGATGGGAAGTCAAGCATATGGAGTTGCATCTGCAATTTCTGATATGGATATTTATGGATTCAGTATTCCAAAAAAAGAGATGCTATTTCCTCATCTTAAGGGGGAAATCCAAGGATTTGGAAGACAG
>JAHIVR010000002.1 GCA_018816625.1 Nanobdellota archaeon
CAAGGGATAATTGAGAAGGGTAGAAGATGATAGCAAATAAATATTACTGCGACTGTCCAAGCGTGACCAGCCGGAAGGGTAGAAGATAATAATTAAAAATGAGAAATTTGACTAATGACGAACTTTGCGAAAGAGGATATACTGATATAACTAGTAATCTCCCTGTGAAGGATTTGTTAGATGAAATAAATTTAATAACAAGAGTAAGGCCACACGTGAAAGAAATAGTAATAAGATATGATCACGAATATAGAAAAGCTACACTTTACATAACACAGGAGGATTTTTCAAAAAATGACAGAAACTAAAACAATTAAACCCTTCAAGATTTTTGATCTATATGATCTTTCAGAAATAAAGGTTGAAGATCCTGGATTAAAATCAGCTATAAATCTTGAACCAAAGTTAATTTTGAAAAGCCAGGGAAGAAATGTTCAAAAACTAGGGCAGTTAAAAGTGAATATTGTTGAGAGATTTATGAATAGAGTTGCAACTGCAGGGCATAGGGGTAAAAAACACAAATTCATTTTAGGACACTCTACTGGGAAATATACTAAGAATATGAATACCGTGCTAGAAGTCTTCAAGATGATAGAAAAGAAAACAGGGAAAAACCCGGTTGCGGTTTTTATTAAGGCCATAGAAAACGCTGCACCAAGAGATGAAATCACTGTTATAGAATACGGTGGAGCAAGATATCCTCAAGCAGTTGATGTTTCTCCCCTAAGAAGAGTTAATCTTGCACTAAAACATCTAGTTCATGGTGCTGGAGATAAATCCTTTAATAAGAAAAAAACCATTGCTCAGGCTCTAGCAGAGGAGATAATGATGGCTGCTGAAGGAAATATGGAGAGTTTTGCAATGAAAAAAAAGAATGAAGCGGAGAAACAAGCTGATTCTGCTCGTTAAAAATGTCATCAGAAAAAGATATTTCAAAGTTAATGCATAACCAAGAAAGAATTAGAAATATAGCTATTGCTGCACACATTGATCATGGTAAAACTACATTCTCAGACAATCTTCTTTTAGGGGCAGGAATGATATCACAAGAAGATGCAGGTAAGGCTTTAAAATTAGATTTTCACGAGGATGAGGCTACAAGAGGGATAACTATCGATTCCGCTTCTGTGTCCATGATACATAAAGTTGATGGAGAGGACCATTTAATCAACCTTATTGATACTCCTGGGCATGTTGATTTTGGAGGAGATGTTACAAGAGCCATGAGGGCTGTGGATGGATGTATAGTTTTGAGTTGTGCTGTTGAAGGGGTTATGCCTCAGACAGAGACGGTTTTAAGACAGGCTTTAAAAGAACTTGTTAAGCCGGTTTTATTTATTAATAAAGTTGACAGATTAATAAAAGAAGTTAAACTAACTCCGGAAGAAATGCAGGCTCGTTTCATAAAAGTCATTGACCATGTTAATCAGCTTATAGAAAATATCGCTCCAGAAGGATATAAAGAGAAATGGAAGGTCGGTGTTGGAGAGGGAACAGTTGCTTTTGGTAGCGCCTTCCATAAATGGGCATTAAGTTTCCCTTATATGAAAGAGAAAGGAATAACTTTCAAAGAAGTAATTGATGCTTACGAAAATGATAATTATAAGCCACTTGCAAAAAGAGCCCCGTTACACGAAGTTGTTTTAGCAATGACGGTTAAACACCACCCAAACCCTGTTGACGCTCAAAAATACAGAATCCCAAAAATATGGCACGGAGATATAGAAAGTAAAGAAGGAAAAGACTTACTCAATTGTGATCCAAAAGGAGAGATTGCTTTTGTTCCTATAAAAATAGTTGTTGATAAGCATGCGGGAGAGGTTGCTGCTGGAAGGTTATTCTCTGGAACACTAAAACAAGGGGATGAGGTGCATATGGCATTAGCAAAAAGGAACGTTAGAATACAACAGGTATCTGTTTACAAAGGAGCTCAAAGAACAATAGTTGAAGAGGCACCAGCAGGAAATATAGTTGGAGTTGTTGGTTTGAAAGATGTATTTGCTGGGGAAACTGTTTCAAAAAGCTCAATAGAACCTTTTGAAGCAATAAAACATCTATTTGAGCCGGTAGTTACAAAATCTATTGAAGCTACAAAGGCGGCAGACCTACCAAAATTGGTTGAGGTATTAAAACAAGTCGCTAAAGAAGATCCTTCAATAAGAATAGAAATTAACGAGGATACTGGAGAGAGTTTAATGAGTGGAATGGGAGAATTACATTTAGAAATCATAGAAAATAGAATTAAGTCAGAAAAGGGGCTTGATGTAAAAACTTCTCCTCCAATAATAGTTTATAGAGAGAGTGTTGCAAAAAAATCTGGATCTGCTGAAGGGAGATCTCCAAATAAACATAATAGTTTTTTCATAAAAGTTGAACCTCTAGATGATCAGGTTTATGAAGCTATAAAATCCGGAGATTTGCCAGAGGGAAGAATAAAAAAGAAAAGCCAGACTGCGACAGAAATTCTTTCAAAATTAGGTTGGAGTGGTGACGAGATAAGAAACATAAGAGACGTTTACAAAGGCAATATATTCATGGAAGAAACTAGGGGAGAGGTGCATATCGGAGAGGTAATAGAGATGGTCTTAGATGCTTTTGAAATGGTCATGGATCAAGGACCTTTAGCAAGAGAACCTTGTATGAAAATGAAAGTTTCTTTAATGGATATAAAACTACATGAAGATGCCATCCATAGAGGTCCTGCCCAGGTTTATCCTGCTGTAAGAGAAGCCATCAAGGAAGCAATGGCAAAAGGTAATTCTTTCTTATTCGAGCCATTACAAGTCCATGTTATAGAAATGCCAGATAAATTCTTGGGAACAGTAACAAAACTAATTGGTTCGAAGAGGGGACAAATGATTAATGTCACCCAAGAAGGAACAAATGCGGAGATGGAAGCAAAACTTCCTGTTGCTGAAATGATTGGATGGAGTAATGATTTAAGATCCGAAACTGAAGGTAGAGGTTCTTCAAGTTTAAAAGATCAGTTATTCGAAAGAGTTCCAACAGGAATGCAAACAGACATAATTAGAAGAATAAGAAACAGAAAGGGTCTAAGCGAAAACCAATAGGCCCGCGACGACCTAAAAGAATCGCCGGAAGGGTTTAGCTGAAAATCAGTAATTCTAGAATAACAATTATTTTAAAGGGATTTGTTCATAAAAGTTAATGGGAGTTGAAGATTTAGTTGCAATCAGACTTCATTCTGATATAGATGGATTAGGAATTTACAAAAGAGTTGATGATGGCACCGAAGTTCCTTTAAGAAGTATGAAAAAATTAAATGTTCCAGAGATAGAAGTAATCGAATCTTTTGAGTTTAAAAATGGAAGGTATCAAACAGTTTACACACCTAAAGAAAATTTAGTGGCTCCAAGAAATGCAAACGCATTATTAATTGGCAGACAGAAACCTCTAGGAGAAATAAGAAAAGCCTCCTTTTACGAAGTTGATTTTTCTATGCAAGACCCTCCCTTAATGGAAGGTATTGAAGTGAGAACTCTCTCTTCTGTTGCTTAAATCAAAACACTAAGCATCATTAATATGGCAAAGAATATTACAAACCATCCAAAGTTTATCTTCTTTGACATCTTCATTAATACGTGGATGGTTAGAATACCGAAGACAAAACTTGCCAAAAGACCATAAATTGCTGTGGACGTAAAGACAAGATCGTTGAGGTTCAAAAGGATATTTCCGGCTAAAACTATTGGAAGACTCATTAAGAAACTAAGTTTAAGCGCCGTTGTATCATTAAATTTCCTTAATAGCAAGGCAGAAACAGTTATTCCGCTACGGGAAATCCCTGGAAGAACGGAGAATCCTTGAGCCACCCCAAGAAGCCAAGAATCACTCTGTTTAATGTCCTTTGCTGTTTTTAGACTAGATAATTTTGGTTTAAGTTGCAACATTCCTGTTATTAAAAGCAAAATTCCTATTGCAAAACTTATTGTCTTCCCTGTAAATTCAATTTGTGCAAAATTCTCAAGTAGTTTAAGAAAAATTATCCCTAGTATTCCAGAAATTAGTGTTGTTACAATAATAAACTGCAATACTTTTTTATCCTCTATATTTGCCTCTTTATAATTGAAAATTTTTCCTGAAAGATGGAAGACCTCTTTTCTAAAATATATTAAGGCAGCAAAAAAAGTTCCTAGATGGAAGAATAAAGCGGTTGTTATTAGAGTTTCAAGATTTGTTATCCCAAAAAAATTAGTCATTATAAGAACAAGAGCCGCGCTTGAGCTTATTGGAATCCATTCCGTAATCCCCTGTACAGCACCCAAAATAATTTGTTGCAATATTGTGAGCATTAAGATAATTAGAAAAGGCGGTATAAATAACTTATTAATTAAGATTGTGGTGTCCGCTATTAATGTCCTCTCGTTTATTTAAGTTGTTCATCATTTTTATTTCTTTCTCATCTTTTCTTGGAAAGATTGGTAGGGAGTTCTTAGTTTTCCTTCAGGAGTATCTAAAGCCCAATGTGGTTTTTTGAAGTTGTAATGCTTAACAGCTTCTTTAAAAATTAAACCTTTATTCATAAGCCTTTTAATAGTGCCGTTGAGCCTCTCGTTCTTTCCATTACTTTGCGGATGATGCCTTCTTGCAAATATCTGCTTAACTCCAGCAGCTTTAACTTTTTTCTGATACTCACACTCTGTCCTATTTTTTTCATCCTGTTTATTAGCCTTAAAAGTTGAATCATTATCAGAATGGAGCTGTTTTGGAACTCCATGTTCTATAGCCTTCTTAAAAACCTTCCATGCATTCTCTGAACTTCTATTTGGAAACTCTCCTGAACCTGTTACAAATCTTGATGCATCATCCTCGAAAAGAATGTACCATTTTCCTTTGTACTGGAACCAGTCTGTGTGCCACATACTGTTGCTGTGTTTTCTTTGATAGCATCTATACTTTCTTCTCTTTTGTTTGTTCTCTTCACGCTTAGCAAAACCTTCTTCCAGCATAATCTTATGTATTTTATTGTGTCCTATATGTTTGCCTTTCTCATCAAGAATTCTCTCAATCATTGTTGCACCAACAAGATATTCTTTATAGGTCTCTATTACTAGCCTCCTTTCATTTTCTGGTATTTCTTTTGGCTTTCTTCCAGGCTTCCTGAAGAGTGGATCCTTTACCCCTTTAAACCTCTTATAGACATATCTCACATGCTGTGGAGATATTTTCTGTTGTTGAGCTATTGACCAAGCACCCATATCTCTTTTATCCATCTCTCGAACAATCCATTTTACTTTCTTTTTATTTAGTTTTTTCATAAAGTCCTGTTCTTTAACAGGCTTTATGTTTTTTATCGAGAGCTTATTATTTTGGGATAAAACAATATTAATTAAGAATCGGCTATGTGTAATTTCTAAGCCATAAATTTTGGAACAATATTCCACTGATGTTTAGCCTTATTTAAAACTGTTTGATTATGGTTAATCCATCTTAAAATTTCTTCATTTATTCTCGCTGAATCTAATTTAGAATAAACTTTATCTCCATGTAACATCTTTTTACTCATATTAGAAGTTTCAACATTACTTCTTTTATG
>JAHIVR010000220.1 GCA_018816625.1 Nanobdellota archaeon
AGTTGGTAAACATACGGTACGTGGAAATTTAATTAAAACAGAAAATCTCACCAGCAATAAATACTTTATGGATGGTTTATTGTATGCGATAAAGAATATTAAAAAGGCTGCGGCCTACGGTCTAAGAAATCCACACATTATGGAACAGTATACGAAGACACCTGGAGAGATACATTCTGGTATGCTTAATATACTATATCATGTATTACATAGTGATACAACTTTTGATGATTTTAAGACTAAACAAGATTATGACAATCATATTAAGACTTTATATGAAATAGATAAGCTACGACAAAAATATATTATTAAACCATATGCAGACAATAATACACAATCTACAACAATTGCTAAACTAATAGAGGATGGTAAGCTTGATAGTAAGGTTGGTAATATAATTATATCAGCATTAGAGGCTATGGATATACCAACAAACTTTGCGTTTGATGTTAGTGATGCTGGTAACAGTTTTTATAGTTTAGCTAGAAATCTTATAACAATACGAAAAAATCGTATAGAAGACCTTACGCACGAAATAGGTCACTTTGCTTATTATAATCTATTAACACCAGAACAAAGGTATGACTATTGCAAGACTATTAGTAATAAATATTTTATTAATAATAAGATTAATAAAGCATTGATGGCTAAACATCTTGCTGTTGATCCAAGACTTACTAATGTACTAGATAGTGCTGGTGAATACTTCGCTGATCAGTTTATGCAATATGTTCATCATAACATATTAAGTGAACAACAACATAAAAGTATTATACAAAGAACACTTGATTTTTATCTTAAGTTTTTCAATAATATGCGTGAGCGTCTATATATAGACCCAGATGTATTGCCGTATATAGAACAAATACTTGCACATAGTTTTGCTAATACCAAAGAAGCTGATATAGCTATAGAGGAATATCAAAATGAAGTATATGATGGGTTAATATTTGAAGACCCCATAAGTGCTAAGGAACGAACTATATCGGGTAAAGGTATTGAAAAGAACTTAGAACGTGCTCGTAGGACAGTTAACCATATTGCTAATGAATTAGCCATAGAAAAATCGACAACGGTAGATGAGGCACGAAGAGAATTAGTTCTTTGGGCTGTAAACAATCTAGATAAACGGGATATACGCAAGAATTTCCTACAAACAATTACATCCAAAAATCTTACAAAGATGTCTGGTAAAAATTGGGATCATGCTATGGGTGTTGTTAGGCGTATGCGTGATATGGGTATTAAACGTAGGGCTATTCATGACGCTAAGAAGGCTATTAAGGGTGTTGATATTAATAAGCTTCCACCAGAGATTCGTGATGAGTTAAAGGAAACGCTAAAGCAATATGACCTTGTTAAGATGCTTACAGCCACTAGAGATAAACTTGAAGCATATGAAGCATTGATGTATAACACAGATTTTCTGGATGCTGCACAAAAGAAGACTGTTGAAGCTAAGACAGATAGGTTAAAGAAGATCGCCCTAATAGATAAAGATGTTATCGCAGTACAGGAGATATCTGAGAAGGTACAAAATCTGGTACATGAAGGTAAGAAACAGCTAATTCAATTGCGCAAGTATCACAAATTAGAGCGTGAGTATCGTAAAGACGAGACCGTTATATCTATTAAAGAAGTGCTAGCGGATAAGCAACATAGGAAGCTAAAAAAGAAGCTGGATAAGTTGTTTAAAAAAATGATGAAGATGAGTCAGATAGAACAAGATATTCTTATTCAAGGAATTCCACCAGACCTAGCTGCTGCTATGCAAGGTGTTGCCTATAAGATACCACGTAGTGCAATTAAAGACTTTGCCAAATCTATTGATGGTAATTTATCTATAGCAGAATCTATATGTAACGCGCTAGACGGTGAAAGAGAGGGTATAGTTACTAAAAATATCTTTAATGAATTAGATGAAGGTCAGCGATTTGTAAAAGAATATAAGTTTAAAATGAGAGATTTCTTTGAAGAGAAGTTAAAAGAATCTGGTGTTAAGATAACTGGATGGTCTGAGTCTGAATTTGGTGGGTTGGTATCGTCAATACTAAATGAAAAAGGTAGACTAATAGATGTTCAGACAATAGAACTTGAGAGTGGTAAAAAATTACACTTAACTAAGATGGAGAAGATTAGTGTATATAGGTCTGCATTAAGAGCACAGGGTGTTAAACATATACTTGAAGGTGGATTGGTACGTGATATAACCAGCTTGTTTAAAGAACGCGAGAACTACAATATTACAAAAGATGATTTATTAAATCTGTTTAATTCAATGACAGAAGAAGAGATGGTTGTATCAGATATATTTACTGAATGGTTTGAGATGCAACGTGTAGAAACAAATAAACATTCTAGTAAAACAATTGGTTATGATGTGATACCACCAGAAGTTGAGAACTATCACCCATTACGCATAAACGATATAGAACTAGAGAGAACTATTAAAGACCCTGTAAGTATTGAGACAATGAATAAGAATCCCAGAGCTATATTACCAGGAGTGCTTAGGAAGACCACAGAGGGGGCTGTACAGGCACTTGTAATTGAGGATGCACTACAGACTACAGTTAGATCAAGTGCGCAAATAGGTAGGTATATAGGACTCTCAAGTGCTATTAAGAAGGTTGGTAATCTGCTTAATGATATTGGTATTTCTATGACGGAAACTGGATTAACAACAGAATATGAACAACTTAAAAATGCATATAATCGTGAAGCCCTACATGATAATTCTATGTTTAGAGAAGGTAATGTAGGTATGCAGATTAATATAGCACAGAGAGCACAAATAGTGGGGAGACTTGGTTATAGGGTTAGCACGCAACTAGTGCAACCAGTATCAGCATTCTTGTATTTTACAGAAGATGGTATTGAAATGGATGCTTCAATACTTAAAAATGTATCACCAAACAAAGTGCGCAATATGATTGAACGATTAGCAAAAGCTAATGCTAATTTCAGGGATAGGTTTGAAGGTAATGTATCACGCGATTTACGTGAGAATTATAAGAGTCAAGAGGCTAAACAAGTTATAGCCAATACTAAAGATAAAAAAGGTATACGTAAAAAAATACGAAACATATTTAGTATACCTGGTGCTATGCGTGGCATAACTAAGATGGATGCTTCTGCCTGTGCGTTTGGTGGACTGTTAACTGAACAGGAGTTAATACGTGAAAACAAGTGGGGTAAGCCAGGTGATACACAATTTGAAGAGGAATTAGGTAAGAGAACATGGAAACACACACGTAGAACACAACCAGTATTTGATCAACTATATAGAGGTACATACCATACATCACAAAAATTAAAGTGGTTTACACTATTCTGTTCACAAAGAGCACAAAACTATATTGTAACCAAACGTGCATTCG
>JAHIVR010000003.1 GCA_018816625.1 Nanobdellota archaeon
ATAACAAAAAAGGAGATAGAATTTGTGATAATTGCAAAGAAAAAGTTAGTTTAAAAAGCAGTCCTTCTTAGGAACTGCAAACATTATGCGTAATTCGGCTACGCCAAACTTAAATTGCCGACGGAACGATGAAAACTAAACTAACAAGAAAAAAGGAAATAGAAAAGTTAATTGATAAATACTTCAGTTATAAAGTTAAGGTAGAAGAATTATCAATGAAAGGAAAAGGTAATATATTCAAAGAACACGATTTTACATATTGGCATAATTGCCATTCTTTTCAAGAAGCGAAGTTAGAACAACTAAAAGAAGATGCTAAAGAAGAACTATTATTTTTAGAGAAATTACAGAAGATACTTAATAAATATCATAGTGAGATTCCTATGGTTGAAGTCGGAAGGCAAAATGTCCTTAATGATATTGATAATGAACTTCAGTTAGATAATAGAATAAAGAAGCTTAAAGAGGTAATTAAGAATGGCTAAGAAACTCTGGAAATCAAAAGCATATCAAAACACAAAAGTCCCTTACGAAAAGACACAAGTTAAGATAGGCAAGTTGCTTTTAGATAATGGTGTTTATGAAAAACAATTTACAGATAGAATTGATAAATCTGAATTTGTATTTATGAAAGAGTTAGAAGTTGAAAACAAGAAGGTTAAAGTTGGTGTTAAGATTACTATTCCTGATGTTACCGAAAAAACCAAGAATCAGTTATATCGTGCTTTATTTTATTATTTAAAAGCAAAGTTTGAAAGTTTGACTTTTGGTTTTGTTGAAGAATATAATGAAGCATTTATTAAGGAATTTATGCCTTACTTAATAGCTGGAAGAGATGGCAGAACTGTTGCTGATTTGATATTACCTAAATATAATATGGCAATAGGAAATGTTAAAGATGATGGTGAACAATTATTTTTGGAAGATAAAACAGAATAAACCCGTCGGCAATTTAGTCCTAACGGACACGCATAATTCTCGTTAACAATTATGCGTAATTTTTTCAAAGAAAAAACTTAAAACTCCAACGATTAAGATGAAAAGACCCAAGAAATGTCCGAAGTGCAATAGCGAAGAAGTGGTTGATTGTAAAGGTTCAACTTGTTTAAAACCAATACCATCAATTAATTGGATTTGTAAGAGGTGTCTTTATGAGTGGTGAAATAGATAAAGAAAAATGTAGGCAATGTATATTGAAGATTGAAAACCTCCTCTTTGAACTTTCAGATAAAGAAAGGGATTATGTGGTTGAAAAATTGTTTTAAAATGTCAATAGAAAATATTTGTTTTGGATGTAAACACTTAATCAAAGTAGAATGTCCCCCTGCTTATTGTGATAAAGGGCTTCATAAAAATTATAATCCAATTACAAAATGTGGAGGATTTGAAAATGACAATACCAAAAGTTAAATGTGAAAAGTGTGGTTATGAATGGGAACATAACTCCGAAATATTTGGAGGATTATGCCAAGATTGTGCTACAATTGAATTTCATAAGTTACAGAAAGCAGAGTTTGATAAGATAGAAAACAATAAGATTAAAGTAGTATTATGTGCTTTATGGAATAATCAACCACATCCAGAAGCACAAAAACTAATAGATAAATTCAAAGAAGAAATAGATGAAATAAGACGAGGTAACTAATCGTTGGAGTTTTAGTCAAGTCTGACACGCATAATACGTGTTAGACAAAATAAAATTCCTTCGGAATTTTACTCTCGACTCAAAACCTTCGGTTTTGGTCGAGCCACTATCGTGGTCGTCTGAACACGATACATTAACAGAAATTAAAACTTCTGTTAATTAGTGTTAGCCGATTCGGGCAAATCGTTGTTTGCCCTCATCCAAATTTAAAATTTCGGAGAGTGATAATATGAACAGCAAACATTTGTGGTGGATAATACCATTAAGCATGATTGTTTCATTTGTTATGTTTTCAATAGGAGCAACGGAAGAACATAATAATAGAGTTCCAGAAGAAATAATCAAACAAGAAATTTC
>JAHIVR010000026.1 GCA_018816625.1 Nanobdellota archaeon
CCTCCACCAGATCCACCTTGGGATTTGAGGCAATTTATATTGGACATAATCAATGCTATTCAGTCATTCTTCTGCACGTATTTTGGATTATGGTGTTAATATGAAAGAAAAGAACATGGTTTGGTTGGTTGCTTTATTTATCATATTTATAGGTTTCCTAGTCCTGACAACATCAAGGACATCATATCAGATAATAGGCGAGGATGTTGTCGGAGTCAATGTTCCTTACATGGCCTCAATATCATTGACAGCCCCAGAACCGCCTGACTCGGACTATTCAGACGGAACCATAACTAAATATAGGGGGGCAACAAAGATATTGGATGAGTCCAAGAACTATGTGTTTGAGAACCCTGAAATAGACATGGCATCAGAGTTCTTTGTTGATGAGTTGATATGGACGCCCACTACTGCTGGAAAATATGTGATAATGGCTGTGATAGCCAAACAAACTAATGTTTATGATTTTGATACAATGACATGGCTTGGATGGAGCGGGGAAATCGAAGTCGTGAGAGAGGAGAAAGTAATCACAGTCGAGGGAGTTTCGCCACCACCAGATCCCATATGGGATTTGAAAGCATGGGTACTAGGTATAATAAACACTATAACTAGTTTTCTCTGTTCAACTTGGGGAATATTCTGCTGATTACCATACATTCCATACATTTCTCTTACAAACTAAGCAGAAACCCGTTGGAGTCACTTTTTTCCAACCACAGAAAGGGCATTTATATCTCTCGGTACTCATGATTTTCAACTTTGCTTCAACAGATCTTCTAAATAAAGTCTTAAAATATCAGTTATTGTTTTTCTCTCTTTAGAAGTCATTTTCATGAGCTTTATCTTCATCTCAGGAGTGACCCTAATTCCTATATGTTTAGTATATTTTGCAGGTTTTGAATATGGCATAATATTATATAGTTTCACCAGTATTTATATGTTTTACATTGTAAAACTGTTTTACATTGTAAAACATTATCACATCATAGCATTTTCACTAATATTCAGTATATTAATGCACTATAACTATAGTGTTGTAGTATATATATATTTAAATATACTGCAATAGAACTATAGATAGATATTATGAAAGTTAGAAACGGTAGAAAAACATTGTGGGTTAAGATAGAGACTTGGAAAACCCTGAAAAGAAAACAATTAGAAGGGGGGTTTGACACAATGGATCAACTGATTAATCATTTAATTGGGAAGGTGAAAAAATAATGTGCTATGATGTATTTTTAAGCGGGACAAGATTGCATTTTTTAGAACAAGTGGAAAAAGCGGTGGAATGCGAAATGCTCAAGGGCCCTGAAGCATAGTTTATGCAAGTCCTTTCGGATAAATTCACCTTTAGATGTTAGGAAAGCCCTTGAGTAAAACTTTTAGGAAAAGTTTTATCAAAAACACGAGCCCAGTTCAGGGGATCTGGGGCAAACCAAAACCCCGAATGTGATAATTATGAAAACAAACAAGCTTGATAAATTGGAGAAAGAGATACGAGAAGAGTTTGATAAATGTATGGCTAACTTAAATAATCCTGTAAGTTATAAAAGAGGTGCTTATGGGATTAGATTAAAGCAAATGATAAGTGATTTCAAATGGGTTCTCACCAAGATAGAGGAGTTGAAAAAAGAGTGAGCAAAATAATGCAACCTCAATGCATGAGTTGTTATATGTATTGGCATCAACGTTGCGAGGGTTGTGAGAACAATCCCAAGATGTTTGAATGCAAGAACTGGAGTCATTAATATGAAAAGAGAATTGAAAACCGCATACGAGATAATGATGAAACCTCTTGTTGAGGATATTAAGGGGAATGACACGCTCCAGATAGCTTTGGTGTTCTTTGTGGGAACGCTGGTAATAATAGCTGCTTATAGTGTTTTGGGGCTATGGTAACGAATATGGTAGATATTAATGACACGAAAAAATGAAGGCATAGATAAATTTGAATTTTTCAGTATTGTTTTTAATTTAACTTTAACAGCCATTATGTTCCTAATTGATAATACAGACGGCATACTCTTTTTTGGTTTTTTGACTTTATTTTTATTAATTTTGAACCTTGATGAAATTAAATATGGGTGGAAAAAGTAACGAATACTAGGTGTTCAACAGAAAACTAAAAAAATTGTCAGAGGTGAGCAAGTGAAAAAGAAAAAAGATGCTTTAGATAAGCTAATTGTAAAAAACCCTTTTTATTTTAGGTTTGGAAAATATGAGTTTGTAAGTTATGGTAAAAATTATAGAGAAGCAGTTAGAAGAATAGCAACACAAATTCAATATAAATTCAAGAGATTGAAAGGATTGCCACTACTTGTCCAAATTGAACATAAAAAGAAAATAACTTGGTGGGATATAAGGGAATTTCTCAAAGAAGCAGGAATAAAAATTAAGATTATAAAGAACTAAAAAAATTGGAGACGGTGAGTTAGAATGCTACAAGAAACAGTAAAATTGACTAAATCATATAGTTATGGTTCATATAATAAATTTAATGAGAGTGAGCAATGGATCAGAATGACAGAAGGTTGTCCACACAATCATTCTTATTGTGCAGAACCAACTGAAATTAAAGTGTTTGGAATACCTGAAATCATTAGAAATAAAGTGAAAATTCTTGATATGAATTTATTATGCAAACCACAAGCATTAGATTTCATTAAAGAATTAGGTTCTAAAAGAGTTAATAATAAAGTTGTCTATTATGAGTTTGTTTGTGGCATAGATTACAGGTTTCTAACACAGGAAATAGCTAATGCTCTAAAAGAAAACAGATTCAAAAGAATGAGAATGGCATGGGATTTTGGAATGGATCAACAATATAAAATAAGAGATGCCTTGAAAATGCTTCTTAAAGCAGGTTATAGACCAAACGATATTATGTTTTTTATGATATGTAATTGGAAAATACCTTATAAAGAATGTTGCCAAAAATTAGATCTTTGTAAAGTTTGGAACACTAAAGTAGATGATTGTTATTTTGACAATCAATTATCTCCTAACATAAAACCTATTTGGTGGACTATGGGAGAAATCAAAACCTTTAGAAGAAAGGTTAGAAAGCATAATCAATTAGTCAATTTTAAAATTGATCCAGAACTAAAAAAATTGTCAAAGGTGAGTTGAATTCCAATACATTTTGTTAAATGGAGAACATATTCGGGGTTTAATCCCAAAGGAAAGAAAGTAAGGTTTAAGTATTTAGATTATTTATGTAATTCGGCTTGTGGTATAACAAAGAAAAAAGCTACAAGAGATAAATCTAAAGTTACTTGTAAGAATTGTTTAAGAGAACTAAAAAAATTATCAGAGGTGAGCAAGTGAACTGGATAAAATGTTATGAAATTAATTGCCCATTTGCAGGTAAAGGGTGTGCTACATATTTTGGAGAACCTGTATGTCATGGTGATATATGTAAATTAGTTGAAGAAGGGAAACTAAAAAAATTAGAGATGGTTTAGAATGAACTGGAAATTCTTAGCAAAAATGAAGATATTGTTAGGCCTGTTTATTGCTTACTTGACCCTTTGGAGCCAGGCAATCATACTCTTTTTATATCTGAAGATTAATGTTGATACGGTTTTTATTGTTTTGGGTTATGTGGTTTGTCTTGTCATGACGCTCATAGATTGGAGATGGATATACCCGCACTCGGAGGAATGGCGATGGATAAGGAATCCAGCCTATAAGAAGATAATAGAGGAAGGAATCAATAATGAAAATAGTTCTGGTTAGTACAAATCTCAGAATGGCCGAATCCAACATACCGCTGGGCATATGCTACATAGCATCTTACCTTATAAGCAAGGGTTATGATGTTTCAATAATTGACAGGGATGACAACCCAGTCGAGAAAATCCTTGAATTGAATCCAGACATAGCCGGTTTCTCAACCACATCTTCGACTTATTGGAAAACTGTGGAATGGGCAACTGAAATCAAAAAACAATCAAACATCACTACTGTTATTGGGGGATCCCACATAACAACAGTAAAAAAGCTTGATGAATGTTTTGATGCTGGAGTCATAGGTGAGGGAGAACTAGCAATGGAGGATATTATAAATGGAAAAAGGGGTTTGGTAACAAAACCATTCATAGAGAATTTGGACATGCTTCCGTTCCCCGCATGCGACTTGGTGGATATGAAATATTATACCATACCAAGAACGGGGTGCAGCACGATACTGGAAAAATCAATGGATGTCTTCACTAGCAGGGGATGTCCATTTCGTTGTGTTTTTTGTAGTGCCGAGGCCATATGGAAAAGGAGAGTGAGATATTTCTCTCCCGAATATGTCAATAAACACATCAGGCGTTTGGTTGACACTTACAAACTGGAGCACATCAATATCATAGATGATACATTCGCCTTGGACATTGGGAGGGTAAGGAAATTCGCTGACATACTGCCAAAGAATGTGTCCTACACAATCCAAATAAGGGCGGATGTGTTTGACGATGAAAGGTGCAAACTGTTCAAGAGAATGAATGTCAGGGAAATAATGGTAGGCTTCGAATCTGGGAACCAGAGAATACTTGATTATTTGAAATGCAATACGGTCAAAGTTGAGGACAATAAAAGAACTATTATGCTATGTAAAAAATATGGTTTCGGATTATATGCACATATCATCATAGGAAGCCCGACCGAAACCAAGAAGGATATGCTGGAGACTTTGGAATTGGTCGAGGATGACGGGGTTTCAATGGTGGGAATAAATGTTTTAACACCCATGCCAGGAACACAATTATGGGAAGAGTTAAAGCAAAAGGGCATGGTGAGTGATGATATGGATTTTAAAAAATTTGACTTTGCAAACGACAGCAGATATACGGACATGAAAGACAGGATACACATCGCATCAATATCCCCAGAAGAATTGCTCGAGATGGTTAATTTTTTTAGAAAGGAACTCGAATACAAGAATCTTAAATTTAAATTTACTCCCAGCAAGCTGTTTATGTTGGGTACATGGAAAAAGATATTGAGAAATCCA
>JAHIVR010000027.1 GCA_018816625.1 Nanobdellota archaeon
CATCTTCTAATTCTTGGGTTGTACAATAAACACCCTCCCTAAATTCAATTCCCCCAAGATTTCCAGGAACGCTCCCCAAGCATCTCTCCTCTGTTGCCCACGTACACCCCCCAGAATAAACACACGCCCCTTCTCTCTGACTAAAAAAAGCACAACCACTAGCTGTTGCAGTTGGATTAAAATTATTATCCGAACCGGTTAGTATTTCACAAGTTTTTCTTGTAGTATATTCTGTGTTTTCGTAATTACTACAACACCCCATCTGACATTCAGGAATAATAGCGTCAAACCAATCACCCATCTCACAACTTCTTTCAGAAGTCCCAGCATCACACCACCCATCATCAAGAAGACACCAACCAGGCGTACAAAAGTCAGCTAATACACAGCTACTTGGAGAGGTACCATAATCTGTATCACACGCACTTTGTTCGGCTTCTTTACACCAGGAGCTAGGCCCTTCTTCTCCGGCAATTTTTTCACAGCAGACTTCTGCAGCAGAGACTCTCCCAGATAATAAAACAAGGAAGATAGCGAATACTAAGACAAAACTCGCATTCAAGATAATTCTTCTTTTTTTTGATTTATTTATCATTTTTTATTAAGGAGCTGGAAGGTCCACACACCCCCTTGTAGCAAATCTAAACCTCTCAGGAGAATTTAGAAGTTTAACGGTATAAAGATTTGAAAAGTCTGGAGAGATTTTAGTTTCTTTCCCTATCTGGTATTCTGGATGTATTCTTATGTAATCTGCAGCATCAAAATAACATCTTGTAATCTCATCCCTTATTATCATTCTAACAGAAGAAATAAGATCATAAAGACGAGTTCTTACTCCAACACTTAGATTCTCTACAGTTAAACTCTGTTCGGCCTTAGTAAGAATGATTTTTACATTAATATCCAAATCAACCCCCACATCATTGAGAGCAACTTCAAAATCTTTGGCCGTATAATTAATATCCACAACATATCCCTCCTTTGATAGGCTAGTGCCCAAGGCCCCAATGCAATTATCTACCCACGGGGCAACTAGTTTTTTTATTTCATTTTCAACCTTATCATATAAAAATGGTTCTTGATTCATGCACGGTATTTTTTCGTTTGCAGAAGTATAACATAAATACGTTATCTCTACCGGGCCTTTCCCGTCCAGGAAATCGAAGGAGGTTGTTTTGCCAGGGGTATCATCACCCCCCTTTTCTCCAAGTATCCATATTGCGCTAGAGATGTCATCTTTTAAACAAGTTTCTAAAAAAGGTATTGGAGATACTTCTTCTCCCCCCCCAGTATCAGAGTCGCTAAATCCTCTTATTATAAAATAAAGTAGTACTATTGCAACTATTACAACTCCTATTATTATGAACATTGTTACCTGCGAGCGTTTTGACCTCGGGCAAACTTTGCTATTAATTCCTGATGTCAAGGCGTGAGTTGAGCGTTTTGGCCTTGGACAAATTTTATCTTTTAATCCCATTGTCAAAGCGGAAGTTGCTTTTTTGTTGGAGTCTTTATTTTTCATTATTTTCCCCCTCTTTCACAAGCATTTCAATCAACGCTTTATTTAGTGAAATAGAACGAGGAACCTGGTTTTTCCATTTTTCCCAAATTTCCTCAGGAATTTCCAACAAAAATTTCTTTGTTTTCTTGGAGTTTACCATTTACTTAGTTAAAGTTATTAAAGATTATTTTTATTTATTTATGATAATCTCTACTTATTTTTAGTATTTTTAACTTATTTAAAATAAACAATAATTAGTATATAAATGTTTTTGAACCACAAAAATTATTTTTAGTAAACAAGTAAAGAAAAAGCTTATAAAGCATAGTATAAATGTAAAATTATGTAAGAAAAGATGGCTCTTAAGGCAGGAAGGTAACTCTCAGGAGTTGCTTTGCTCGCAATGGTTTCTTGCGGAGGAGACACTATTGTTAATAGTCCAAATGATGATGGGAATACAGATACTCGTCACATAGGGAGCGTAAAAGGTGTTGTAGCGGAACCAAGAGCCAAAAACGGAGAGGTGGTGTGGGAAGGGATTAGCAGAGCAGACGTGCAAATCTCAGAAAACAATGGTTACTCTTTCTTTGCCTTCGATAAAACAACTTATGGGGGGTGGTACTCAATTGATAGTCTTCAGGACAATAACTATACCATTGTTGCTTTCACACCCTTCGCGCATTTCCCAGATACTGTTGGAGTAGTTGTTGAAAAACAGGAAAAAGTAACTGCAGATACTCTTAGATTGCTTCCAAAATATTCTGGGAATAGGATTCTTCATGGCACTGTTTATGATGGGGATGGGAATCCGGCTAGAAACGAGGAATTCAGCATCTGGAGTGGCATGTACTTTGAAGGGAGAGACCCCTGTTCAGCAGAACCTCTTCAAAAAGGGAGGATAACCACTTTTGAAACAAATAATCAAGGGAGATACGCTCTTCAAGATTTACGAGATATTTATTGGGGAAGGTCTTTTTTTGAAGATTCTGAAGGCACTCGATTAAGAATTCAAGACAGAGAAGGGGATTGTGCAATACTTCCTCAAGAAATAACGGACGAACCAATAAATACTCTTGATCTTTTTATCCCAAACTAATTTTCATAATTTTTAATTCTCAATCTCCATGCCGACCAAGCTTAGACGGTGTTTTTAGTCTTCTACTCAAATCAAGACTCGCTTTTGATATATTAATTTGCCTTAGTCTTAATCCTCGGTTTCAACTCTGGGCGCAAGAATAAAACTTAACTCCATGTTTCCAGGTAAGAAATCTATTCTCAAGGGATGATCGTCTGCAAAATTCAAAATTGTTTTTTCACAGAGCTTTGCACCCTTTATGAATTTTTGTAGATACTCTAGGCTATATCTGGCCTTACAGTTCTCGGCCCTTATTGCTGCTTCATCTCCAGAGAATTCCGCTCTTGCAGAATTAAGGCTTTTAGCCTCTATTATAAACTTCCCGTCTCTTATTATTAATGAGCAAGCATCAGCAACCACCGCACAATCTTCTATAGAGTCAACAAAGTCAACAGAGGATAATTCTACTCTTGAAGAGAACTCCATCCTGCCAGTCTTAGCCTCAAAATCAATATCTTCCGACTCTATTTCTATTAAGCTCAAGGAAAAATTTCTCTTTATTCTGTCCTGGATTAGTATATTCAACATATTTTCTTTTTTTTCAATTATAATCGAGCTACCAGCACTAGCTCTTTTCAAGATTCGCTTTAGATTATCAAGACTTATTCCTAAAATCTCAGGGTCAGACTCAAACTGACTAAATGCTGATTTTGGTAGCTTAAATCCAACCATTGCAACATTTGCGGGGTCCATGGCTGTTATAGAAACTCCATACTCGCTAACTTTCATCCTAGCCTCACTAACGAGCTCAGATATCATCTCTATGGCTTTCAAAAGAACACCAGGATTTTCTAATTTCAGTAACATGTTTCTTCTAATTGAGGCGGTTTTTTAAGCATTACTGTGTTTCAAAAACACATGGTGTTCTTGGTGCTTTGTCCAAGCTTGGTCAAAGCGAAGCATTGTTGTTGTCAAAATAAGGTAATTATATAAAGAATTGTTATTATTTTTTTGTATGGGGGATAAACAGAGTTTTAGTGAACAGCGTATACGTAAAATTACATCTCTTTATTATTCTCGGCCAGAAATCCAAGCAGCAATATTTAATTTTTCTGAGGGAAGAGAGACAATTCCAAGATATTTCGAAGGATTTGGTAAGCGCCCAGATGCTCTCCAATATCCAAGCGATGTTTTTGGACTTGTAAAAAAAGGAGCTACCAGCTTTCATTGTTCTGAAGAAATCTGGAAAGACCCCCTAAAAATATCCACCGCTCTTTCTGAAGAACAATTTAATAAATTAAGGGCCGGATGGGATCTTTTAATGGATATTGATTCCAAATATATAGACTATAGTAAAATCATGACAGAACTTATTATTAAAATATTAAATTTTCATGGAGTAAAAAATATAGGGGTAAAATACTCAGGAAGCAAAGGATTTCATATTCTTGTTCCATGGAAAGCGTTTCCAAAAGAAATTAATAATATTAAAACTTCTGACATGTTCCCAGAATGGCCAAGGATAATGGTTAAATATCTCCTGGCTAATATTGAAAAAGATTTAATTACAAAGATTTCAAATCTAACAAGACCCAATAAATACATAAAGGATTTCAAGGCATCAAAAGAAGTCCTACCAGATTTGGTTCTCGTTGCCCCACGCCACTTATTTAGGGCACCCTACTCCCTACACGAAAAGACTTCCCTTGCTTCCGTTGTAGTAACTCCAGAACAAATAGATACTTTTGAACCAAAAGATGCAGATCCTTCAAAAGTCAAGGTAAGGGATTTCATGCCTGATGCAAAACCAGGAGAAGCAAGCGAGTTATTGACTCAAGCTTTAGACTGGAATAAACACAACCTTCCAGAAGAAAAAGAAAAAATAACCGGAAAGTACGCTACTTTTAAACCAGTAAAGCTAGAAAACCTCTCAGATAATAACTTTCCCCCTTCAATAAAAAAGATTCTTGGGGGAGTTGAAGACGGGAAAAAGAGGGCCTTATTTGTTCTTCTAGGTTTATTTCGTTCTATTGGTATGGATAAAGAAGAACTTGAAAAAAGGATAGAAGAGTGGAATAAAAAAAACACCCCTCCTTTAAGCCAGGGGTACATAAAGGCACAGTTAATCTGGGCATACCGAAATAAACCAGTGCCCCCCCCAAACTTTGATAAAGATTATTATGAAGCAATGGGAGTGAAACCTACCGAAGAAGAACTTAGGCTAAAGAATCCTGTTTCTTATGTCATAAGAAAACATAATAGTGGAAAAAAGAAAAAATAACAACATTTAACTCTTTTAACTCCATAAAACAACATTTAAAAATATCCTCTTCTTCAATTTTTCAGAACAAAAAATGCCCACAACACAAATAATTGTTCTTATTGTTCTAATAATTCTTTCAGCATTCTTTTCAGGAGCAGAGACAGCTTTAATGTCCATTAACAAGCTTAAATTAAACGCTCTTGTTAAACAAAAGAAGAAGGGAGCAGAAACCCTCTTTAGGATAAAGCAAGACACCCATAGATTAATAATTACTATTTTGATAGGGAATAATCTGGTCAATATTGGTGCAGCCTCCCTTGCTACCATTGTTTTTACAAATATGTTTGGAAGTGCGGGTATTGGTATTGCCACAGGGGTAATGACCTTCTTTATTTTAATTTTTGGAGAGATAACTCCAAAAACATTTGCATCGCAAAACGCGGTTAGAATTTCCCTTGCCGTAGCTCGCCCGGTAGAGATTCTTTCATATATTCTATACCCTTTTGTCTGGTTTTTTGGACTAATTGCCAGACTTATTTCAAAAATAGTTATTCCAAGAGGAGAAGAAAAAATTTCAGAAGAAGAATTGAGAACTCTAGTTACTATGGGAAGGGCTGAAGGGATACTAGAGAAAGAAACAGCAGAGATTATGCATAATGTACTGGAGTTTAGAGATACAAAAGTTGTAGAGGTGATGACTCCTGAAAATGAAATGGAAACTGTTGATGGTTCTAAAAAACTAAAGGACGTGATAGATTTCGTGGCTAAATCCCCTTATTCAAGACACCCAGTTTATCTTGAAGATAGAGATAAGATAATAGGAATTCTTGATGTTGATGATGTTTTAAAGTACGCCAAAGATCAAAAACTTAATGTAAAAGTTAAATCAATAATTAGAAAGCCTTATTTTGTACCAGAATCAAAAGAAATTGATGATCTTTTAACAGAATTTGAGAGTAGAAAAATACCAATGGCGATTGTTGTTGATGAGTACGGTGATGTTGAAGGCCTTGTTACAATGGATGACATACTAGAAGAGATAGTGGGAGATATTTTTGATAAAAGTAAAAGAGATACAAAATACATTAAGAAAACAAAAGGAGAGTGGCTAAAAGTAGACGCTAGAGCAACTCTAGAAGACTTAAATAGATCATTAAAACTAGGTCTTAAGTCAGAGCACTACAACACAATAGGGGGGTATGTGGAGCACAAACTTCAGAGAATTCCTAGAAAAGGAGAAAAAGTAAATTTAAAGAATATTACAATAGAAGTAGAAAAAGTAACAGATCAAAAAATAAAATCACTAAAGATTCTTAAAAAATAATTATTTCTTAGCTCTCAACCATCTGAAATCTCTAAGTATTGAAGGAATTATATCTCCAGTACAAAAACAAGAGCACCCTTGCGTGTCAACAGTTTTTCTTACCCTCTCTATATTCTCTTCATAAAGCTTATCAAAATTAAGGTCGTAATCCCTAAGATTTGCAAAAGGAACGGGAACCTTTATACAAGAAAAGACATCCAGCTTCTGATTTATGTTTATTGAAACAGTTCCGGCCATACACTTGTGAATTCTCTTTGGGGTCTTTATGGCCCTTCTAAGATAAGCATAATACAATTTGAATACGGGATGTTTGTGGGTGAGGTCTTTTGGAAGACCCTTTGTTGTTTTTGAGGTAGATCCGTAGTACTGTATCTCTTCAACCGGGTGGGCGATTACCTTCCCCGGAAACATACCCTCTATTATTTTTAATTGTTCGTGATTCTCATCAGTTATTGTAAATCCTATAGAAACATCTATTATTTTTGACATCTCTTTTATGTTTTTAACAACCATTTGAAAACCATCAACCCCCCTTGTTTTTTTGTAATACTCCCTCGTTCCATCAAGTGAAAACTTCATTCTAAATTTCTTTCTACCGTGTTTTTGGACAACTTTTTTTATTTTTTCAGAAACATTAACATTAAGACCGTTACTTACCATGCTGACTTTTATTGGTTTTGCATACTTGAAGATTACATCAAATAACTCCTCAAATTTTGGATGAAGTGTCGGCTCTCCCCCGGTAATGCTAAACTGCTTAACCCCCCTTAGAATCTTACTTTTTTTGAACATTATTTCAAGCTCTCTTGGTTCAATGTACACTGGTTTTTTTGTCTTCCAAAAATTACAATAAACACATCTTGAATTACACCCATCAGTGATTGAAAGACTTAGTGAGTATGGTTTTTTCTTTATGTAGTTTTTCATATTATATTACCCTCTCTATCCTATAAGATTCGTTTCTTCTTCTTTCTAGTTTGTCATGTGAGAGCATGTCCCCCAAAAAACCAAAAAACAGAAAGTTAAATCCTATAAGCACAAGCAGGATTCCCAATAAAAACATTGGTAGACTTTCTGTTATTGCCGTTCCAATGAAAAGTTTCTTGAGGAAGAGGTATGCTAGTGCTAACCCTCCAATTCCTAAACTTATTAATCCCGCGCTTCCGAATATATGGCTAGGTCTTGTTGAGTAAGAAACAAAAAATTTCATTGTTAAAAGATCTATAAACCCTTTAAACGGTTTAAAAATATTGAACTTACTCTGGCCAGATCTTCTAGGCCTTATTACTATCTCGTGTTCTGTTACTTTAAAACCTTTCCACAGTGCAAGCAGTGGAATATACCTAAAAAGATTCCCGTATACAAAAATATTGTCCTTTACCTGCCTTGTAAAACCAATCTTACTACCAACACCATCTTTTAAATCTGTTTTAAATAAACTTCTTATTAAAAAATTTCCTATTGGGGTCACTATTCCAGGACCAATTCCCCCTCTACCACTCCTAACACTGGTAACCACATCATGACTCTTTAACTTTTCAAGATAATCATGAATGTATTTGGGGTCGTGTTGCCCATCCCCATCCATCACTATTATATTCTCACCTTTACAAATATCCAGTCCAGATTGAAGGGCAACCCCCTTACCATAATTTGATCTGTGTTTTATGACTCTTATTTTTTTATCTTTCTTTGCAATCCTCTCCAGAACTTCGTAAGTTCTGTCTTCAGAACCATCATCAACAAAGATAACCTCATATGTTTTTATTGATTTAAGAGTATCTCTAAGTTCATCATAAAGGTATTCTATATTTCCCTGTTCATTATAAACCGGGATAATTACGGAAAGTATCATGTTTTTAGAAAATACGGGCAATTTATAAAGATTATCAACCTGGAGTAAGCATAAACATAATCTCTAATAAAGATAATTTTAAAAAGATTAATTGGTTATTCGACATATGAAAAAGCAGGTTTTTATTTGTACATTAATTATATTTCTAAGTGCAATATCCAGCGTGAGTGCCGATCAGATTGATGATGGATATAATTGCTTGTTACGTAACGTAAACAGTACCGGTTGCGCCTTTACAACAGAAGCTACAGCTTTTTCTTTGCTTGCTGTCAATCATCTAGATTCTTGTAAACAAAAACTTCTTACAACAAAAAAAAGCGTTGGATGTTGGGGCCCGTCTTCTTCTTGCGACATAAAGACAACCGCTCAAGCAATTCTGGCATTATACAAGGCAGGAGAAAACATAACCTCTTCTGCAAACTGGCTTTTTAGCCAAAAGAAAACATCAACAGATCTTTTATGGTTCCTTCAAACAGAGAGTAATAGTGCTACCCAATGCACAATAACTCCATTTGGAAGTTCAGCAACAACAGTAAATATAGGAGCGGATAAAAAAATTACGGGGTCCCTGGGTTCGTGTTTTTCTTTATATGATGGAGGATACTGGCTCCAGATAAAAGAGGCGTGTTACGGAAAGTCTTTTGAGGTTTCTTGTGATACCCCTTTCTTAACAAATCTTCTATACAAAGAGCCTGGTTCAACAACAATATATGTTTCAGAAGACACCCACAACGCTGGTGTGAGTGGAAGAACGAATGAAACAATAAATTCCCTATGTTTCAAAAATTCTGCTGGAAACTGTGATTATGAAGGAGGATTATGGGCTTCAATGGTTTTGTGGGTAGTTAACGAAAAAGTAAACGGGATATACAAATATGATTTAGAACCTTTTTTACCTTACTTAAACGCTCAATCCTCCAATACACAGAATAAACAATATCTTCCAGAAGTTTTCCTATATTCAATAACAGGAGCAGAGGATTTTGCAAGCGCCTTGATGAATGACGCAAGTAGGATAAAGTTCAATACATACATCGAGGCTGGAGATTGGTCCTATAGTACCGCTCTTGCTCTTTCTACATTTGAACCTGAATTACCAATTGCTTCATCATTTAGGACAAAAGCTACCCAGTGGTTTTTAGACACTCAAGAAAGATCAGGCTCTAATAAAGGTTGTTGGGTTAACGGGGACATGTTAAGGAATACGGCTTTCATACTAAGTTCTGTATGGGCAGATAGGGCCCCGGATGCCCCAGAAGTAGTGCAGCCAACACCAGAGTGTATCTCCAACGCAACCTGCATAAATAATCTAACTCACTTCGGTCCAAACTTCTTTTGTAATGCAAGCCAGATGTGTCAACAAATAATTCCAAATGTGCAGTGTGTTGCACACACGGTAGCAGGAAATGTAACTTGCTGGTCGCAACTTCAGAATCCGTGGGCTTTTTGTAATGCAAGTAATAGATGTGAAATAAAAGCCCAACAACAAAGACCCGAATGTAACCATTTAGTTGCAGGAGCAGATTTGCACTGTCAAAATCTCTATGGTAGCGCCTACTTTGTATGCAACGCAAGCGATGTTTGTGTTAACCACCCTCCACAATGTACGGCAACAACAGGATGTGACTTCACCATCCAAGATTGTGAGGCAGGGGTTTGTGTTCCTAAACCGGGAGGAAATTGTCAGAATGATACACAGTGTAGGGTTAGATACGATGCAAGGTATATATGTAATTCAACTAACTATTGTGTTATTGGTCCTCCAAGGTGTGGTAACGGGGTAGCTGATTTAACACTTAACGAAACATGTGATGGAAGCACATGGGGGTCTATAACAGGTTGTGCAGGTCTTCTAGTATACAACGCTGGAAATCTCTCTTGTTTCCCTCCAGGACACGTAGACCAGTGTACCTTTGATACTAGCCAGTGTTACAACTCAACTACAACAGAGTGTACAGACAACGCAACATGTGTGGAGGCTTACAATTCAAGTTACGAATGCTTTTTAGGAGCTTGTAGAATAAAACCAACCCAACCCCCGGTGTGTGGAAATGGGGTTGTTGACCCTGGAGAAGATTGTGAACCAGGGCTGGCTAACGGAAGAAACTGTTCTTACTATACTTATGATGGAGGAAACATCTCTTGTTATCCTGTAGGAAATGCAAAAGAGTGTAAGACGGATGTATCTCAATGCTTTTTTGACGACGATGATCCGTGCCTTACAGATATAGAGTGTGTAAATCTTCTCAATGCTAGTTTTATATGTGACACAAGAACCGGGGACTGTGTAAGAAGAACAACTACTGTAAATGCTTCTTGTACAGACGCAAATTATTTTTGTAGGTCAAGGGCTGGATGTGATTTAGATAGCGGATTAGTCATAACAAGATTCACCTGCCCGTCAACTTATGTTTGTTGTAATAAACAACTAGTGGCAAGAGATAACACTTGTTCATCGGTAAACGGGACCATTTGCTCCTCTTCCCAGTTTTGTTCAAACGGAAGAACAGTTTCTGCCACAGGTTTAACAGGGGGACAGAGTTGTTGCGTGGGTGGAACGTGTCAAACAGGTTCTGGAAGTAGCAGTAGTGGAGGCACTCCAACAAACTGTGTTTATTATCAGGGCGGAACTTGTAAATCCTCTTGTTCTAGCACAGAACGAGAAATAAATGAGGCCTGTGCTTCAGGTTCTGGAGACAAGTGTTGTATTCCCTTGGGAGCCGCATGCACCGACGATTTAAACTGCACTAGCGGAAAGATTTGTGAGAACGGAAGATGTATTGTGAAACCAAGCGGAAGTTATTTCTGGCTATGGTTTTTCTTAATACTTATAGTTCTTGTTGTTCTAGCTATAGTCTTTAGAGAAAAACTCCGACCTACATTTATGAAGATTCAATCAATGTTTGGAGGACTCTTTAATAAAAGTAGTAAAGGTCCAAGAGGCCCACCAAGACCAGGAATGCCTCCTCCAAGGATGTTAAATCCAAGAGGAATGCCTATGAGGAGAATTCTTCCTTCTGGTTCAGGAAGTCCGGACCCAAGAGGCCCACCCCAAAGAGGACTGCCTCCAAGAGGCCCACCAAGACCAGGAATGCCTCCAAGAAGACCATCTGGTCCGCAACAAAGATCCAACCAAAAACCAGAACCAAAAGATAAATCGTCAGGAGAGTTGGACGATGTTCTTAAAAAATTAAAAGAAATGGGAAAATAAAATGAATCCTTTTAAGTTCAATTGGTTAAAATTAATTATCTCCTTCTTAATAATTTTTGTTTCATATTATTTTAGTTTAATGTTTAGAATGGTTGGAACAACCGGAATGACCCAAGAAGGCTATGTTTTAGTGATAATATCTATTTTATCCCTTTTTTATTTTCTTATAATTCTTACTATGGGGATTCATAAACTGTTTAAAAAATAAAACTTTATTAATTGCTTTTTCTTATACAAATTATGAAAAGTGGTGTGTTTGTAATACTCTTATTACTCTTTCCCGTTGTTTCTGCAGTAACCCTAGATATTAAATCTAATTACGGGCAAGGAGAAACCCTCTTAGTTAAAATATCAGGAAACTTTGTTGACTCTCTTCAAGAAGAAAACATTTTCCTATACAGAGACAGATTTAGAATGCCTGTAGATTACGATGTTGCTAAGGTTGGTAACGATTATTATGTTAGGATGTCTCTAATAGGAAAAAACCCAAGCGATTATTCTTTTAAAATAAAAAACGTAAGATATTATGAGGGGGGGCTAATAACCAATAAAGAAATAGTAAGAAACTTCACAATAAATCAGGAGTACGCTCCTTTCGCAATTGACCCTGGTTTTGTTATAACAAGAAATAATTTTATTGTAAAAGTACAGAGTTTACAATCTCCTCAAACAATATCCATAACTCCTCCAACAGGCATTGTTTCAAGCTCACAAATAACTCTAAATTCAGGGCAGACTAAAAGCATAAGTTTTGATATTTCTGGTTTAACAGAATCTATTTTGGGAACATTAAGGTTAAGTTCCGGGAGTTTGACTTATAATCTCCCAATAAGTATTTACGTCCCTCCAGTTATTCAAGAGCCAGATCCAGAACCAGAGTGCTCAAATAATCAGTGGTGCGTGGACAATATTAGTCCAGATTTTTTTTGTAATGCCAGCGGATCTTGTGTGGCAATACAACCACAATGCACAGCATCAATTCCGTGCCCTAGTGGTCAGGAGTGTCAACACGGAGTATGTGTTCAAGAGCAACCGCCAGAGCCCCCACAACCATACTGCGGAGATAATGACGTTAATGTTGGAGGAGAGGATTGTGATGGAAGCGATTTTGGCCCTGTAAGCGGGTGTGCAAATTACGGTTTTAATAACGGAACTCTTTCGTGTAACGCCCCGGGAACAGTTAATGAGTGCAAGATAGACCCAAAAAATTGTTTTACAAGCTCCACTCTTGAGTGTACGGAGGCTAACCAGGCAACAACATGTGGTCCCACAAAAGTTTGTATTGGCAATCGTTGTGCAACTCCGCCCCAAGAGCCAGAGGAAGAAGAGATTCTTTGCGGGAACACCGGTATAAATCCAGGAGAAGCATGTGATGGAGTTAATTGGGGGGCAATAGTCGGGTGTATCAATTGGGGATTTAATAACGGAACTCTTTCTTGTTCATCAACATGCACTTTTAATACCGCTCTTTGTTTTAACAATCCAATAATTCCCCCAAACATTACCTGTACTTCAGGAACTAGTTGTAATTACACCCACGAGTGTATAAAATCAACTTGCATAGCGAGATCTGCTGCTGACTGTCAGACAAAAGCCGAGTGTAATCTGGGAGAAGAATGCATACACGAAAAATGTATTTTCAAAGGTTTACCATGTGTTGAAGATTCCGATTGCAATAGTTCTTACAAAGAATGTAAACCAAATGGGGTATGCGGAATTAAAATCGGAAGCGAATGTGGAGCGAGTGGAAACTGTAGTGAGGTATATCAAGAGTGTATCTCTGGATATTGCATTGGAGAACCTGAGTGCGAAATAAACGATGATTGCTCTAACGGCTGGGAGTGTGTTGCGTCTGGGGAGTGCTGGCCAAAAGAAGAGATAATTGAATGCACTTCAGATAACAACTGCACAACAAACCAAACATGTTTACAATATACTTGTCTAGACTTTGATGTTCAGTGTAAATTTGATAGGAATTGTGGAGAGGGTTTAGAGTGTTATAAAGGGGAGTGTAAAGAAAAAAAAGATCTCCCAATAACAAACTCAACAAAGACCTGCCCGGAATTGATTGTTGGAGGAAAGAATGGTTCAAGATGTAAAACTAATTATTATTGTAATGGAACTTCTCTCCAGGTCTTAGGAAGCAGTTGCTGCTTTGGCAATTGTGTAAAAGAAGAGGTTAGTTCTAACTCCAAATGGATAGGATGGGCCTTAATAGGCGTTCTCGGGCTTATTTTACTTGTCTTTTTTATTAAATATAAAAAAACCAGGAGGCCAACTCCAAATCTGGCTAAAATAGGATTAAGAAGATGAATACAGGTTTTGATATGAGAAGAATGCCAATGAGAAGACCTCCAATGGAGCCTCCAAATGGCTCTATGATTCAAAGATATCCCCCACAATATCCTCCCAACTATCCCCCGCAATACGGCCAACCCCCAAGATCCTATAAAAAATGGTTTTTCATAGGGGGATTTTTGGTTTTAGTTGTTCTTGTTCTTCTATTCTTTTTTATGGGAGGTAAAAAAATATCTGCAGAGGATCTTGTGAGTGGAACAAATGTAGATTTGGGAAAAGACAAAAGCGTTAAGATGGAAATAAAGGATGAGGAACACAAACTAACAGTTGAATTCGTTAATACTGATAGTGTTGATATTATTGTAGAAAGCTCTCCCCAGAGAGGAAGAATACTTCTTAATGAAGAAGAGAAATTTGATATTGATTCTGATAATATTTATGACTTAAAAGTTAAATTAGAGGGAATAAGTGAAGGAAAGGCAAATCTTAATTTAAAAAAGATAAGTGAAGCGTTATGTTCAGAAAATTGGGGATGCACTAACTGGACGAGATGTTTAAACGGAACTCAATCAAGACTATGTACTGATTCAAATAGATGCAGGACAACAGACAATAAACCATCTGAAGTGCAGTCTTGTACCACTGTTCCAACCTGCCAACAAGGAGATGGGTGTTTAAACACCTGCACTCTAGGGGATTTAGACTGCACTTGCACAGAACAAAACGGAACAATATGTGCGACAAACCAAGGCTGTTCGGCATCCGTAATTAATTCTTCAAATTCAAATAAATGTTGTATTGGTGAGTGCGTTGACACAAACCCGATAGGGTTTACAGAAATATGCCTTAGTTTTGATGGTCCGTGTTTCAATATGACGGATTTTTATCAAGTATACCCTGGATGTTGTAATCTAAACGCAACAGTGAATGTTAGCGGGACAATCTACCCAGAGTGCAATTTGGTATTAAATTATACAGATACCATAACGAATTGTAGTAATATCCCGTGTCCTAATTGCACAATTGGGGTACAAGAATGCATGAGTACTCAATGGGATGGGTCTTATGCGAGTTATTGCGGAGATTGTATATTAGATTCATCATGTAGTGGGAATTACACTTGTCAAGAACATCTCTGTTCTTAATTTTTTTTATCTTCAATCTTCTCTTCTTCTTTCTTTCCTTCTTCCAACTCTTTTATCTTCTTATTCATCTTTGCTTTTTCTATCTGAAGAATTCTTGCAACCTCGTCGTAAGCATGAAGCCTTCTAATTAATTCATTTACAGATTCATTGAATTCGTTCTTTGTAAAAATTATTTTCTCAGGGGAACTTATTTCCAGATGAGCTGGCATATACTTAAAAATAATAGCAAATAATAACAAGATACTATCTATCTTAACAACAACCTCTGCAAAATTTGTGTAAATATCTTTTGTATCTTTCAATTCTGTAGGTTCATTTATGTTTTTCTCTATAACTTTAACTCCTTTCTCTTTTTCAAGGCTTGTTATTATTTCTTCAAGAGCAGGAACAAGTTTGTCTTTAGGAGTCCCCAATACCTCTAAGACCATTGTTATCTCTATTTTTTGTTCATCCAAACTCATTCTTGTATTTTCTCCTTTTAAGAGCAAATAATCCTGCAAGCAAAAAAGCAAAACCTATAAGCCCAAATAAAGGAAGTTTACTCTTATTTGATTCAATATTTGTTTCGCTTTTTATAGTTTGTGCTGTTAATTTGATAGTTTCAAATACTACAGGCTCTTTTGGTTTCCTTTCTTCTAAGGGCGCCTCTTCAAATTCTATCTCCACATCCTCTTTAATCTCTTCTTTTACTTGTTCTTTTTTACTGTCCTCAACACAAGCAAGCCCCTGGTTCTTTATGTTTGAGAGTTTTACCTGCCCTATTCCGTATACTTTTATTAAATCATCGATAGACTCAAAAGGGCGCGTATTGATTATGTTCTCAGCTGTTGCAGGTCCAACCCCGATTAGCTTATCTAACTCTTCAAGGTCAGCCTCGTTTATGTCTATCTGTCCGTTCTCACACTGGGCATAAATAAACGGACTTAAAAATACTAAAATAAATATGCCTTTAAGAATATTTTTTCTTAAAATCATCATAAACTATTTCTCCACGCTTTTTTCCCTTCTTAGCAATTAAGATTTTACTAAAAATTTTATTATCTAAAAGCCAGTGGCACATTCCTTTTTCAATTTTGTCAAGATACCCCCTGGCTTTAACCTCTATCCCTATTACTTCATACTTTTTCCCACCAATTTTTTTAAATGCTATAAAATCAGGAAATCCGGTACCAACAACCAACATTTTTTTAAAAGGATTAAATTTTCTTTTTGCCGGAACAACTTTTCCAATATTTCCATCTCTATCATAATCAACCGTGTTGGTCCACTTATCCACAATCCAACCCATTCCCTCAAGCTCTCCCCTTATCTTAAGTTCAAATCTAGCCCCAGCAGCCCTTGATTTTTTCCCTCTAATAGAATTCTTCTCTGTCATTATACTTTTTCGCTAACCCACGTTTGGATTATTATAAATATGATTGCCAGTATGCTTACTATACCCTTAACCGCTAAAAAAGTAGGACTCTGGATATTTATTTGAGGAACGCTTAATACTGCAGCAATAACCGCAAGAGTTCCAACAACAAGCATAGTCACTTTTCCCAACATTTCTGGAGTCATGCCTCTCTTCTTTATTTTCTTTAATTCGCTTAAGGAGGTTTCTAGAATTAAACCTAAACCCAATGCTAATAACCATAAACTATCTATATACTCCACAAAACTAAAGTTAAACAAACTCTCGCTAGTTATACTAAGAAACCCTATTATGCTAACTATTGAAAGAGCAATAACAAATTTTCTCGAGGCATTACTTCTCTTTTTTACAGTTTGTTTTTGTTGAATTTGGTTTTTTGCCATTTCACAAATCCCTCGCCTTAATTTGACTTTCAGGCGAATTAATGAATGAGACTATAGGTCTCGTGCTTGCAAAGTTCTTCTCCCGTTTGCCTTCGCTCTTTTTATTGCATCTCTTAAAATTTCTTCTGTTTTCCTCTCTAAGGCCATTCCGACCTCCTCAGCAACACTACTTACAGAGTTTTCTTTATCAAGCTCTTTCACAACCTTTTTTATATTTGATCTAACAATTAGAGTCATAACAAGAAGAAAAACGCTAAATATATAAAGTTTTGGAACCTCTATAAAAAATGAACGGTTTAGCTAAACTTGCCACTGCAGCTCTCTTGGCAGGTTCTCTAGCAATAAGTGGATGTACTGTTCATGTGCATAAAAGACATTTTGTAAGACCTAGAATAGTTCATAGAAGTTATGATCTTCATCACCACAGGCACAACCCAACTCTTGTTATTTGCTATGAATGGCCCGGGCAGAGGTATTGTAGCCATACAGCATGTATTGAAAAATATGTTACTAGAATGTATGAGAGACATAGAAATCAACCAAATATGCAACATAAAGGTCCAAAATACTTTCACAAGGAAGCTCCAAGAAGAAGTGCTTTTGAATTTCAAAGACAAGAATCAGCTTTTCCAGAGGGAAGAAAAATGGAGAGAAGAGGAGAAATTAAACCAACTCCAGAAAAGAAGGTAGAAGTGAAGAAAGAAAAATTTCCTGTGAGAAAAGAAACAAAATCAAGATTTAAAACTAAAGGGCCCTAATTCAACCCAATTTCTTCTTTAATACTCTTTAAAGCTCTAATCCCAATATCAAAGAATTCATCTAAGGGCATAAGATTTTCAGCCTCTTTTATTATCTCCCTATCACACCCTGCTGCAAAGGCTTTATCTTTAAATTTCTTTTTCAATCCTTTTACTTCCATATCACTTATCTTTTTGCCTCTCATTAAAGCATAAGCATGAATCAAACCAGTTAAAGTTTCCGAGGCCGCTAAAGCAAATTCAATTTTCTTTGTTCTTTTTTTATCTTTTAGATGGGGCAATTCATCATAACCATACCCATGGCTGACAACAATTTCAATAAAATTTTTATCAAACCCTGCTTCTTTTAATATCTTTGGAGCTTTTGTTAAATGTTCCACGACATTATTTTTTGTTAATGCCCAATCAACATCATGTAGCAATCCTAGAATTCCCCAATAATCAATCTCTTCCCCCAATCTTTCAGCAACCCCCCTCATTATTGCCTCACTCTCAAGATAATGGTTAAAATCAGGTTCAGTTTGCGGCCATTTTTTTAAAAGTTCTAATGCTTTCTCCCTAGTTATTAGTAAAGAAACCATTTTAATTTAGTTATCTAAAGGACTTTTAATATTTATCATTTTAGGTGATGAAATATGTGTATAAATCATTGTTGTTTCTGGAGACTTATGTCCTAGAAGTGCCTGAACTTGTGAAACATCATAGCCATTCTCAATTAAATGGGTTGCAAATGAGTGGCGCAAAGTGTGAGGATGAATTTCTTTCCAATTTTTTAATTCAGCTTTTTTGGATGATTTTCTTATAATCTGCTGAACACTCCGAACAGAATATTTTTTGTTTCTATTTGATTGGAATAAATAACCCTCTTTTTCTAAATTTTCCATTTCAATTAAACTCTTTATTTTTTCTTTTACAATTTTTGATAATATAATTAATCTGTCTTTTCCACCTTTTCCATTTCTTACATAACCAAAATTCTTCTCCAAATTCAAATCTTTAATTTTAATATTTAACAACTCACTAACTCTTAAACCCGCACTATAAAGAAATTCAATCATTAATCTGTGCTTCCAATTTGGAATAGAATTTAATAATCCTCTAATTTCCTCTTTTGATAAAACTGATGGTAATTTTTCAGGAACCTTTGAATATTTTATATTTATCCACATTTTCTTATCCAAAACATCCTGAAAAAGAAATCTAATTGCCATGTGATATGTATTAAGAGTATTCCCAGACAAGCCATCTTCAGACAAATTACCAAGAAACAGCCTAACATCTTTTTTGCTTATTTTTCCAATCTCTTTCCCACACCAACTAAGAAATCTATTAATACTATAAATGTAAGTTTTAGCAGTTTGAGGACTTAGTCTCCTCCTTTTACATTCCTTAATCACAGCTTTATCAATATCTACTGGATAATAAGACATAAATAACAAAATAGCTTAACTTTTTTATAGATTGGTTTTAACTGATAAATAATAAAATTAGCAGAGTCATAGTAAAGAATTGGGCTTTTCAAGCCCACATTAATGGAAATTCTGCGAATTTCGTTAAAAGCCTGTTATGTCTAATTGTTCGAAGGCACTAAACTTAGAAATTAAAAGATAGTTAAAGATGGCACTTCAATACCCCCCGACCACCCACCCCTAAATA
>JAHIVR010000028.1 GCA_018816625.1 Nanobdellota archaeon
AATCTTCTAATTCAGAATTCATGTTATCAACTGCATGTTGAAATGCTGCTCTTGCTTCTTTATATTTTTCCTGAACCTCTTGAAGTTCTGAGCGAGCTTTTGTTAAATCTTGTTTTGCTTTTCTAGATTCAAAAAAGTTTCCTTGCTTTGTCCAATCTTGAAGAGTTTTACTACACTCATCAACCCTATCTTGTGCTTTTTTAATTGAGGGGTATGACTCTGACTTAACCCAAAATTCCCTTTCCTGACCAAAATCCAAACCATATTTTCCATTAGAAAATGTTATTACATCATCACCTTTTACATACAAAAATTCATTTTCTGCTTGTTGTAATGATGTTCTCTTATGCATATCAAAATAAAAAACACCTGGAGAGAGAAAAAATTCTGGGATTCCCCTATAAATTGCATTCGTTACAGTGCGTGTTTGTAATTTTGGGTTATCATATATTTTTTCATTAGACATTTTTCCAACTTCACCAATACTTAAAACACCACAAGCACCAATAGATACCAGAACTCCGATTCCAGCTCTTGGAAGTATTCCTCCCTTATCCTTGGCCCAAGTTACAAGCCCAATTGGTGGAGATGCAATTGTAAGGACTGTTTTTCCTATATTCGCCCAAATTTTCTTAGCACCCATAATTTTCTTATAAAAACCGTGTTTTTAAAGATTTAGATTTAAAAATTCTATTAAATTTTTTAAAATATTCTAAAAACCTCATTCTTAATTTTCAAAAAGGTTTTATCATTAATTTTCCCAATTTTCATAAGAATCAAACTTTTATTTACAGTAAAAAGTTTATCTATTCTCACTCTACTAGATTTCAACAAGTTTCCTTTTTCTAAATCTTTTTGTTGAATAACAAAAGAATATGGCTCAGTTTTAATAATTGTGGTTAAAGGGACCATAACACAATCCTCGCATCTTACATTAAATTGATTATTAGAAATAATTACTGCAGGTCTTACCTTACTTCCTTTTTGATCTGTAAATGGATAAGGCAACAACACTAACTCTTTTTGATTAAACACCATCTTATTTCCTTAAATAATCAACCCAAATATCATCCTCTTTATTATCCCATACCTCTTTCAAAGAATCTTCATTAAACTGAAGTATGTCTTTAAAATCATCCTCAACTTTTTGGGCAATTCTATTAGTTTTTTCTAAAAGTATCTTTCCATCAACCTCAAATAAAAAAAACTCATCGCCTTTAACTATCCCAAGCCTCTCTTGCACAGAACGAGGTATAGCAACCTGCCCCTTATCTGAAACTTTAATTATTCTAATTTCCATGTCTTTGTAAGAAATTTCTTACTTATAAACCTTACCATCATATCTTCCTAAACAAAACCTCACCCTTTACAATCTTCTTAGCACTAAACTGCTTTTTAATTTTTTCAGCCGAAGAAGGAATAAAAGGCCAAAGCAACTCACTTATTTTTAATATACTCTCCTTCAACTCATAAAGAATCTTTTTGTCTTTAGTTTCCCAAGGTTTTTTATTCTGAACATACTCATTGCAAACATCAATAAATGCAAAAATCTCATTCAAGGCTTTGTCAAACTCAAAACTTTCCATCTTTTTGTCAATTTCCTTCTCTTTCAATTTTTTCAAAAGTTTAACTTCACACCTCTCCACGCCATTCCTTTCAATCAAGCCAGCAACTCTCGAAACAAGGTTTCCAAGCTTATCAGCAAGCTCATTATTGTATCTAGAAACCAATTCTTTCTCAGAAAAATCTCCATCCTGTCCAAAAACAAAATTCCTGCAGACATAATATCTTATCGTGTCTGCCCCGTATTTTTTCACAAGTTCATTAGGAGAAATTGAGTTTCCCAGACTCTTTGATATTTTCTGCCCGTTGAAAGTCAAGAACCCATTTATCAAAATAGTTTTTGCTGGTTTTATTCCTAGAGACATCAACATTGCAGGCCATATAACACAATGAAACCAACCATTATCAATCCCTAAAAGCTCGACATCCGCCGGCCAAAACTTCTTGAATTTTTTATCATCAGGCCACCCAATACCAGTTATATAATTAAGCAACGCCTCAAACCAGACATAAATAACATTCTTATCATCCAAAGGAAAATCAATTCCCCAATCCATGCTCTCTTTCAGGCGAGTCATATTCAAATCCCTCAAACCCTCTTTAACACGATTAATAATCTCCTTCCTCCTAAAAGATGGTAAAATGTATTCTGGATGCTTATCATAAAGTTCCAAAAGTTTTTTCTCATATTTACTAAGTCTAAAAAAATAAGCTTCTTCACTCAATTCCTTAACCTCCTTATTTGGATGAAACTTACATTTGCCGTCAACCAAATCTTTCTCAGTGATATATGCCTCACATCCCTCGCAATAAAGTCCTTTATACTCCCCTTTGTAAATATCTCCCTTCTTATTAACCAAATCAACAAACTCTTTAACCTTCTCCTCATGGTCTTTATCCGTGGTCCTAATAAATCTGTCAAACCCCACATCCAAAAGATTCCAGGCTTTCTCAAACTTTGGAGCCAAACCATCCACAAAAGCTTTTGGGCTTTTTCCTTTTTCTTTTGCACTATTAGCAACTTTCTGTCCGTGTTCATCAGTCCCAGTCAAAAAGAAAACATCCTCCCCTTTGTTCTTATGCCATCTAGCAAGAACATCTGCTATAATTTTTTGATATGCATGACCTATGTGGGGTTCTGAGTTCACATAATCTATTGCCGTTGTAACATAAAATTTCTTCATATAAATTCCACTAAAACAATATATAAAAACCTAACTCTTCATATATTCCCAAGCGCTGGTGGTCTAATGGTAGTATAAAAAGATAAAATTTAAATACTCAATCAAATTAAAAAAATAATGAGGAAAAGAGGGTGCTATATTGTAGATAAAAGGTTAAAATTTAAAGGGGGTCTACAAAGAGAATTCATTAAAAGAGTAAAAGAAAAAAGCGGGCTTTCTTGGTCAAGACTTGCTAAAATTTTTGAGTTAAGTGAACATACATTGAAATGGGATCTCTATACAGAAAAAAACACTATGCCTTATAGAGTAGCCAAAGAGTTAATAAAGAAATATCCTTTTGAAAAACTTGAAAAAATAAAGAAAGAGTGGGTAAAAGAAATTTTAGAAGAACATTGGGGGCAGAAAAAAGCCGGTGCCTCTTTTACAAAAAAAATAAAAGTTCCAAGCAAATGTGAAGATTTTGCAGAGTTGTTGGGGATAATTTTAGGGGATGGCCACGTAAATAGTAAAGGACTGAGAATAGTTGGAAACTCTCTAGAAAGACTACACTACCAACATACTGCTAAATTAATAAAAAATTTATTTGGGCTTAAATCCAATATTTATATAAGTTATACTAATCCTAATGTAATTATTTTGAATGTATACTCAAAAGAACTAGTAAATATATTGGAAAAAAATGGATTAAAGTTAGGAAATAAAATTAGTCAAGGTTCATCTTTTCCAAAATGGGTTTTTGAAGATAAAGATTTTGTTTTTGCCGCCTTAAGAGGACTGTTAGATACAGACGGAGGTATTTATTTTAAACAAAAAAAATATCACAGGGCTTTCATTGAACTTCAAACACATTCTAAATTTATAAGAAAAGATATTTATCGTTTATTAAAGAGTGCAGGCTTTTCACCTTCTCAAAGCAGTTTTAATGTACGTGTTCAGAATCAAGCAGAAGTTAATAAGTTTTTTAGTTTAATTGGGAGCTCAAATCCCAAGAATATCGTGCGATACAAAGAATTTATAACTAATAAAAATTTACCTCTAAAAGAAAAACTAAGGACACAAATTTCAAACTATGGTGGAAAACTACCATTTAAAGTGCAGTCATAGTTAAACGGCAGAATCCCTGCTTCCCAAGCAGGAGATCGGGGTTCAATTCCCCGTGGCTGCATAGTATTGATTCTCAATCCGGGTTCGATTCCCGGCAGGCGCATGATTTTCTCATCTCTTTTTTTATCTTTTTCTCCTACTTTTTCTTGCGTTTATACTTACTCTTTTTTCAATTTTTTCTAATTCTTGTATAACTCTTTCAGGCAATTTTATTGAGGAATACTTCTTTAAAATTTCAACTCCTTTCCTATAGCTAATCCACCTAGCATTATACTTATGAATATCATTGTGGGTATCTTCATCAATTTTTATTAAATTTAAATAATCATTGTTTCTTTTGTCCCCATCTATGTGATGTATGTTAAAACCCTTCAAATCTTTTTGTTTTTCATTTGAATTTTTACAATACCAAAAAATATGGAAAAGGGTCCCATCTTCCAGAACTTCATATCCATTCTCATTTAAACGAACCTTATATCTTTGATCATTTAAATGAAACTCTTTCATTAGTTTTCTTGAATCTTCAATTTTCTTTATTGTTTCTTCTTTTTCTTTTTTCTTTCTTTCTTCTTCTAATGATAGTTTTTTATTTTCATCTATTTGGAATTTTAGAATATTTTGTGCTTCCTTAAGCTCCTTTTCTGTAGCTTCTATTTCTCTCTTTCTTTTTCTACGAATGTTCTCTATCTCTTCATCAATAGCTTTTTGTGCTTCAATAGATTTATTTTTCTTTTTATCTTCCCATTTTTTTAGCTCTTCCCTTTCCTTTCTTCTAATTTCATCAATTTTCTTTCTTGATTCCTCCTTTTCACTTATAAGACTTTTTTCTATATCTTCTTTTTCTTTTTTCAAATCTTCTAAATTCCAATTAATCTTTTTTATTGCTTTCTCAGTCTCTTCTTTTTTTAGAATAATCTTATTGAATTCTCCCCTTGCCTTCTTTCTTCTTTCTTCTTCTTTATCCGCACCTTTTATCTTAAATTTCCAATAACCAGCTAAAGAAATAATTAGAACAATAACCCCCAATATAATTACTCTTCTCCAAAACGCTTCATTATCTATTTTTATCTGTTCCGAACTTTTTAAGCAGGTTCCATTTTCAAATCTATCTGATTTACATTCAAAAGAACACATATAACTCTCTCCTTCTTCTTTTGTTGAAGGCTCTAAACAAATTTTATCTTGACAATTCAATTTCCCATTAGGGCAATCAACTACTTTTTGACTTCCACAAAAACCAGCAATATTACAAATTCCTGAGCCACATTTTGAATTATCATATAATGGGTCACAAGAAAATCCATCATTTAAGCAAATCTCACTTCCGCATAATGTACAATTTTCTCTTTGTTTTGTTACTTTCTCATTTTTAAGAATAATTTCTTCAGGTTCAAATATATTATACTTTATACTCTCTTGAGAAATTGACCCACTTCCCAAATCAGGACAAGAACCTTGCAGTTTGTCTGATGAAGAGTATTTATTTATTGATATTGTTGTTTGATGATTCGCAGAACGAGCCCCAAAAGCAGTGCTCCAAGAGGTTTGATAACTTATATTTAATATTAAGTTTTTGTTTGTAGGGTTATAGACTTTGAAAGAGGGAGGATTGCATCCTTGAATATTCATACTTCCCCCTGAAAAATCATTGAATTCCAAAGGTGCCCCAATATAATCTCCATTTAGGATATACAATCCTTCTTCAAATTTATCATAATTCTCTGTTTCAGTATATTGACAATCCAAAGCTAAAACTGAATTTATAAGAAATAAACTTAATAGTAAAAATAATAATTTTCTTTTCATTTTTCGATAACCTCTTTTTTTATCTTATCTAAAACATCTCTTCTAGCTTCTTCAATATCTTTTGGAATTTTTGAAAAACCTGTGAATTCTTTAAAATCTTTTTCATCGATTACTAGTCCAATATAATCTTTAACAGCTTCTTTTGACATTGCGTCTTTTTCTTCATTAACAAAATCTGCAAGTGCTCTTTTTATCCAAGACATTTTGTCAACGCCTTCGCTTTTTGAAAGATATTCAATATCTTTTAATAAATCCTTATCTATTCTCAAGCCAAGCTGAATTGTTTTCTTTTCATCTTTTACCATATAATATTAAATGATAACAAAGAGTATTTAAATGTTTCTCAGTAAAAAATGATTTCATTTTCTTTCTAAAAAGAAAAAGCAAAAAAAGACATGCCCCAGATTTAAGGAAATTACTAAAAACTAGCCAGAAATAAGAGAGATTTTAGAAATGTGGGAAAGGGGATTAGAATTTCCACTAATTCAATCTTAACAAATATTCTTCCCAAGAAGCCTCATCCCTAACCACAGAGAGATTCCTATCATAGTGAAGCCTTCTTGAATTATAAACTCTTTCAGGCCTTTCTATCTTCCCCCTATCACTTGAAAAAGAAAAAGCCTCAAAATGCAATCCTCTTGATTTGGGAATCGCCATCTCAAAATGCTCTTCTATATCGCTAACAGGAGATAGCTCACTGAGAAGCCTCTCTCTTATTAAACTTATTTGTCTAGGGGCGTTAACCAAAGCCACAGTCCACCTATGTCTTTGAGGAACTTGTTCTCCAACATCTGTTTTCATATACCAACAAAGTTGTCTGTTAACCATACATTTTTAAGAAATAAAGAGTATATATTTATTATTGTGAAAGATGGTGAATAAACTAGAAGAAATTAAGCTAAAAAAAAGGTCTAGAAAACGAAGCATAAAAGAGGGTATTTTTGCGGCTGCAAGAACCTCTTTCGGAGACTATTACGTCTCTCCATTCGCGATTGCTATAAATGCAAGCAACTCAATGGTTGCACTATTGTCCTCCATAGCCGGATTACTAGGGCCATTAAGCCAGGTATTTGGATCAAAACTAATAGAAAAACACCCAAGAAAAAAAATACTCTCAAAAAGCGTTTCAATAGAAATTTTAATGTGGATTCCATTCATTGCGATATCCATTCTTTATTACAAAGGCCTCTTACTTGAAATTCTCCCCCTCTTTTTATTAATTGCCTTTGCCTGTTTCACAATATTTCAGAATGCTGGGCACCCGGCCTGGTTTTCATGGGTGGGAGATCTTGTTGATGAAAAACACCGAGGAAGATGGTTTGCAAAAAGAAATCTTTTAATAGGTTTTGTCTCCATAGTCCTAGCAATAATTGCATCGTTTCTACTAGATTATTTCAAGAATAAGGGCCTAATTATGTTCGGTTTTGTCACACTATTCTCACTAGCACTAATTATGAGGTTCATGTCTTGGAAAGAGTTAAGAAAGCAATACGAACCAAAGATAAAGATAAAGAAAAAAGATTCTTTTTCCTTTCTGGAGTTCATAATAAACGCGCCAAAAAATAATTTTGGAAAATTTGCTCTTTTTAGGGCCTCTATATCATTTTCGGCAGCCATTTGCGCACCACTAATTGCAGTATATCTATTAAGAAATCTTAGTTTTTCCTACAAAGAATACATCTTAATAACTTTAGGAGGAACCTTCATCTCATTATTCTTCTTAGAACTATGGGGAAAATTTGCAGATAAATACGGTAACTACAGAACAATAATTATAGCCTCAATATTAATTCCTTTAGAACCACTACTCTGGGTTTTACATTACTCTATATGGTATCTCTTATTCGTACCAGCCCTAATAAGTGGGATTGCCTGGGCAGGACTACAACTATCGGCAGGAAATTTCATTTATGATAGTGTATCTCCTCAAAAAAGAGGGGCCGCGGTGTCTTACTTCAACATGTTATGGGGAATTGGAGTTTTTTTAGGGGCGGGTTTAGGCGCCCTACTTATTAATTTCCTAAATACAGAAATAGTAACTCCGATAGTAGCAATATTTATCATAAGTGCCATAGCAAGAGCAATAGCAGCAATACTCTGGCTTCCAAGGATAAAAGAAATAAGAAAAACTCAAAGATTTAGAGGAGAAACGGTTTTCAAACACCTCCTATTTAAAGACGCAAAACCAACAATAATAAAAGAAGTTCACGAGATTATGACAATAAAGAATTATTTCCATTTAAAGTAGGAGATTAAAACTATTTTACACCCTAGAAAACTATTTAAAACAACTCCTTTTAATTTTAAGAAGAGGATAACCCAAAAATGTTTAACAAGAAAAAATGCAGAAAATGTGGAGAAAAACTAAATAAGAGTTTTGATTACTGTCCTAGTTGTGGCCTTAAAATTGGTGAAGAAGAAGACTGGGGAATGTTAGGAAAAAACGATTTTGTCCCAGAACAAGATCCTTTCTCTCAATTGTTTTCTGGAGGAATGGGGGGGAAAATGTTTAATAGGATGTTAAGTGGAGCGATGAAGATGATAGAAAGAGAGATGCAAAAAAATATGAAAGAGGCTAAAAGTATTGAAAAGCAAGTTCCGCTAAAAACTAATTTTGAATTATATGTTAATGGAAAAAGAATCTCCCCAGAGAATATAAAGATAACAAGGAAAATTCCAACACAAGATAAACCCTCAGTAAAAAAAATGCCCAAAAACACCTGGGACAATGATACAATAAAGAGATTTTCAGACCTGCCAAAAAAAGAACCAAAAACTAACGTGAGAAGACTTTCAAACAAAGTCATATACGAATTAGAAGTTCCTGGAGTAAAAGAAGCAAAAGATATTTCAATAGTAAAATTAGAAAACAGTATAGAAATAAAGGCAATAAGTGAAAAGCATGCATACAAAAAACTAATTGCAATAGACCTTCCTATAAGCAAGTATGTCCTTGAAAAAGGAAAACTTATTCTAGAATTGGGTGTTAAAGAATAATTTAAATAGTAAAAATTCTTTTCTCCTATATGGAAAAACCAAAAAAGAAGTTCACATTAATAATTATCCTTCTTTTATTGGGTGCCGTGGCACTAACAATATACAGTAGACTCGATTCAGAAGAAAATAAAAATACTTTCGAAGAAGGGGACGCAATAGATTCTTTTGGAGAAATAATAGGAAGCTGTAGTTATAACACAACTATTCACGAGGAAGATGGAATTTCATCAACCACTACAAAAACTATTTTCTACGATCCAGGAAAAAATTATCTTGGAGAGTGTCATTCATATAGTGGTCCTGGAGCTTCCGGAGGAGCCGGTACAGGATGTTCAGGAGATATCGCAATAAACACAGGAAATTTTGGACAGACCTGGACAGACCACACATGTACTGCTTGGGATTAATTATTCTACTGTAACCGACTTTGCTAAATTTCTAGGTTTATCTACATCCAATCCCCTTAAATCGGCAATGTGATAAGCTAAAAGTTGTAAAGGAATTGAATTTAGAATTGGAGACAATTCACATATTGTTGAAGGAACTTTCATGACATAATCAGATAACCTATTTATTACAACATCATCCCTGTCAGTGACAGTAATTATCACACCCCCTCTTGATTTCACCTCCTCCATATTGCTCAATATCTTTTCATAAGTGGCCCCGTTTGTTGCAATAAAGACAACCGGCATATGCTCATCTATAAGGGCTATTGGTCCGTGCTTCATCTCCGCTGCAGGATACCCTTCAGCATGAATATAGGAAATTTCTTTTAACTTCAAAGCTCCTTCAAGTGCAACCGGAAAATTAATTCCCCTCCCCAAATACAAAAAATTCTTTATATTTTTAAAATTACTAGCAACATTTTTTATCTCTTCTGATTGTAACAAACACTCAGAAACCTTCTTTGAGATAATCTTAAGTTCATCGAAAATCTTTGCATCAACCCCAAGACCTTTCTGTTGAGCCATATGCAAAGCAAAAATAAAAAGTGTCAAAACCTGAGAAGTAAACGCTTTTGTACTTGCAACTCCTATTTCGGGACCAGCATGTAGATATATTCCGGAACCAGACTCTCTAGCAATAGTTGACCCAACAACATTTATTATCCCCATTGTGTGTGCCCCCTTACTTTTAGCCTCTCTCAAAGCAGCCAGAGTATCAGCAGTCTCTCCTGATTGGGAAATCACAATGACTAAATCCTGGGAGTTTAACAAAGGATTTCTATATCTAAACTCAGAAGCATAATCAACCTCAACAGGAATTCCAACCATCTTCTCAATAAGATGCTTACCTATTAAAGCAGAATGCCAGCTAGTTCCACAAGCAGTGATAAGAATTCTTTTTATGTTTTTATAATCAACATCCACACTGGATTTTGTCTCGTTCCCTTTAACCCTCCCTCTTAAAACATTCTCTAAAGAAGAAGGCTGCTCAAAAATCTCCTTTAACATAAAGTGTTTAAAACCCTTTTTCTCAATCTGCCCAACATTCCATTTAATCTCATGAATCTCTGGATCAACATTTCCTCCATCAATATTCCTTATATTATACTCTTTTTTATTTATTGAAGCAACCTCATCGTCGTTAAGATAAATAACCCTTCTAGTGTGGTTAAGAATAGCTGTAGCATCAGAAGAGACAAACATCTCATTATTCCCTATACCTATTATCAAAGGTGAACCCTTTCTTGCAACACATATTTTTTCCTCGTTCTTACTCAAAACAACAAGTCCAAAAGTTCCTTCCACTAGTCTCAAGGCCCCAATCAAAGCCTCCTCCAAATCCCCATCATAAAATTTCTCTATTAAATGCGCAAGTACTTCCGAATCAGTGTCAGAAATTATTGTGTGCCCTTCGGCAATTAATAATTCCCTAAGCGCAGAATGATTTTCAATTATCCCGTTATGGGCAATTGAAATATCCCCTTTACAATCAGTATGTGGGTGCGCATTTATTTTACTAGGCTCACCGTGAGTAGCCCATCTTGTATGGGCAATTCCAACATTTCCTCTAGAACCTCTTAACTCCACAGAGTCATCAAACTCAGAAATCTTTCCTTTATCTTTTATAACTTTCAAAACACCATTATCCAATAAACAAAATCCGGCACTATCATAACCCCTATATTCAAGTTTTTTTAAACCATCCAAAAGAATTGGGGCTGCTTCCTTCTCTCCTATATATCCTATGATTCCACACATGCGTATCTAAAACTCCAAATCACTTTTAAAGACTTATGTAATAAAAATACAGATTTTGAATATGAGACTGCACTAAACCGGCCACGCTTGGACGGAAATCGTGCAATAAGAAGATATGAGACTGCACTAAACCGGCCACGCTTGGACGGAAATCGTGCAATAAGAAGATATGAGACTGCACGGATTTGAACCGTGGACCCCTGCCTTATCAGAGCAGTGCTCTACCAGGCTGAGCTACAGCCTCATATATAAAAAAATAAAGAGAATTCATTTATAAACCTAACCCATGCATACTTCTTTGTATCTAAAACAACTCGTCAATTATAAACCTAATTCAAACAAAGCTTTTTAAAGCATATTTCTTAATCAATATCATGGGAAAAACAGCAGGTATGGTTTTGGGAATAGTTCTCTTGATAGTAGGTATAGCTATAGTTATATTTGGATTAACAAATGTTCTTGGGGCATCGCAAAATATCCAAAACATACAAGGTAGTTTCATGAACGCTAGCTTGGGGATAATGCTTATTTTCTTCGGAGCCATTTTAATCATCGCCGGAGGAGCAATTATATACCTTACAAATATAGGAAAAATATTTTCATACGTTGCTAAAGAAACAGCACCAGGAGTAGAAGTGGCAAGTCATGCACTAGGAAAAGGTCTAGCTTCTGGGGTCAAAAAAGGGTGGAAAGGAAAATGACAAAAGGAATGTACCATTATGTAAAGCAAGCATGGAAAAAACCTGATGAAAAGATTCTAAGAGACAGAATGACTGAATGGAGAAAAAGCCCAGCACAAGTCAAGGTTGAACACCCGTTAAGAATAGATAGAGCAAGAACACTTGGATACAAAGCAAAAAAGGGTTTCGTCATAATTAGAATAAGGTTAAAGCGTGGAGGCCACAAAAGGTCTCGACCAAATAAAGGAAGAAGATCCAAGAGACTTCACACAAGAAAAAACTTAAAAATGAACTACCAGTGGATTGCAGAAAGCAGAGTTCAAAACAAACACAAAAACCTAGAAGTCCTAAACTCATATTTACTAGGAAAAGACGGAATAAACTATTTCTATGAGGTTATTTGTGTCGATCCAGAAAAACCAGAGATAAAATCCGACAAACAACTGAGTTGGATTGGAAAGCCAGGAAACAAAAAAAGAGTTCTTCGTGGTTTGACAAGTGTGAGCAAGAAATCGAGAGGATTAAGAAGCAAAGACCCAACAAGCAAAGTTAGGCCTAGCGTAAGGGCTGGAAAAAGAAGAGGAAAATAATTCTATTTCCAGTAATAAAACTTTCAACCAAGACAGAATAATAAATATATCTAGATAGAAGAATTACCACCACAAACTTTATAAACATATGAACATATTTTCATATATGGCATTCGAATTACCACCCTTACCATATGATTACGACTCTTTAGAACCATACATAGATGAAGAAACAATGAAAATTCATCATGACAAACATCACAAAGCCTACACCGATAAACTTAATGTCGCAATAGAAGGTAATAAAGACCTACAGAATAAATCTGCAGAGGAGATATTAACAAACATAAATGAGGTACCACCTGAAATAAAACAAGCCGTTATCAATAATGGTGGGGGATACGTAAACCATTCCTTTTTTTGGGAGATACTAGAAAAAGATAAAGAATTCTCTGGAGAAATTGCTGAAGCAATAAATTCAAAATTTGGTGGTTTTGAAGGATTCAAAGAGGAATTCAAAAAAGCCGCAACAACTCTCTTTGGTTCTGGATGGACGTGGCTTGTACTAAACAAAGGAGAACTAGAAATAATTCAAACAAAAAACCAAGACTCACCCTTAAGCTTGGGAAAAACACCACTAATAGCCCTAGATGTGTGGGAGCATGCATACTATCTTAAATACCAAAACAAGCGTCCCGATTATATTGAAGCATTTTTTAATGTAATAAACTGGGAAAAGGTAAACGAACTATTTCTTGCTTCAGAATAAAGCAAAACAAGAGTAAACTTAAATACCTCTTTTAATTCTTTATTTCATGCAATACAAAAGGCTAGCAGAACTCTATGAGGATTTGGATTCCACAACAAAACGTCTTGAAAAAATAGATATTCTCTCTAAATTCCTATACCTCCTCCACGAAGATGACAAGGATGTACTATATCTCTTGATGGGGGATATTTACCCAGAATATAATGAGAAACGTAACGGAATAAGCAATCAACTAGCTATAAAAGCCATCTCTAAGGCAACAGGCACAGAAACAATTTCAGTTACAAAAGAATGGAAAGCTCTGGGGGACTTGGGAAAAGTTGCAGAAAAATTAACAAAAATAAAAAAACAATCAACTCTTACAAGCCATATTTTAACCACAGAAAAAGTTTTAATAAAT
>JAHIVR010000029.1 GCA_018816625.1 Nanobdellota archaeon
AATCTTCTAATAAATATAAATTATCTTCACCATAGCTGTTATCTTCTTCAGCTAACCTTATATAACTATTCTTCCAATTATGAATCATCATTTTCAGATTCAAAATTTCCTTTTTCTCCTCCATTAGTTCCTCCTGTATTATATTCTGGATATTTATCAAACAAAAGTTCTGGAAATTCTTCTATATTATTTTCTATATCAGCCTCTGTATATTGCTTTTCTTTATATATTACTGTAGTTTGTTTAAAACTTTTAAATTCCTGTTTATTTTTTGGCTCTACATAATTTCTATCTGCAAGTAATCTAACATAACCACTATAATAAGGTATGCCTGATTTATAATAATGGCTCATATAAATATCTCTTAATGCTGGTCCTGATCTAGTTTTAATTATTTTAGCATTTATCCAATTACCAAGAACTTCATTATTTTTATTAGGATCTATTATAACCCTCCTATCATCTAATCTTAATCTATAAGATGTATAATACTTTGGCCCTTCTCCTCCAGTCGTTGTAGTTTTATCACCAAACATAACATCCAGTTTATATGTTACATGATTACTAAAGTTTAAAGATCCTTTTTTATCTATATATGGTAAAATAGTTCTAAACAAACGATGCAAAGATTGACTCTTGCGTCCCATATCCATCTTATCTATTTTAGAAGTATCTGCAAAAGCAGAAATAGAATCTATTACAATAAACTTGTATTCATCTTTTGGTAAAGTTTTTAATATATCATCTAACGCTTTAGTTGCATCAGGAACTGTTGAGACATCTATTGGATCTAATACAATAATTTTTTCTAAATCAATTCCTAAAAACTCTGCTCTATCATTATGAAATGATTTTTCTCTATCTATCCACACCCCCCAAGCCTCATATTTTTTTTGTGCATCTGCCAACATTTTTTGAAGGATTGTCGTCTTACCACTTCCACTAAGTCCGGCGTATTCAGAAACATATCCCCACGCAATCCCCCCCTCAAGCGCTAAATCTAATGCTAAATTTCCTGTTGATATATATTCTTTAGTATCTTCTTCTTCACCAGCTATTCGCAATGATCCATACGTTTTTTGTAATTTCTTTACAGCTTTAGATATATCTGTCATTAATCCTCCAATCCTATAGCATGTCTCCATCCTTCAGTTCCAAAAGTATCATCCATTTCGTATTCATCTAGAAACATCTCTAAGGAATCTATATGTTCAAATAATAAAAGTACATCTTCTTTTGTAGCCTTTCCTACTATATTTTTTCCTCTAATAATATTTAAAACTTTATCTGTTTGTGGTTTCATTTTTCCTCCTAACCTACATGTACAAAAACTGTTGAATCTGGTATATTTTCTTTATATCTTTTATCGTTATCAAATAATATATCTATCTCATACTCTCTACAAATATCTCCTTTAGACGGCCACCATTCCCCCGCAAATGTCCACCAGTTTCCATTCTTATCTTGCCACATTTCAACATCTTTTTTCTTTAAATAATCAACTACAGAAATTATTTTAATTTTCTTCGGTAAACCTAATTCCTCACACTCTTTTATCAGTTGTTCTTCGGGTGCTCCTGATATTATATATACTCTTACGTTACTTGTTATATGCTGAAATCTTGATAATAACCAAAGGAAATCTCTAAGTATTTTATACTTATCTAAAGTTCCATGTATATCAAATGCTATGTTCATTTTTCTTCTAAAACAATATACTTGCTGGTGTATTCCAAGATGTATAAACATGACCATCTTCATGAAATATAAGACTTCTTATATCACTTACTTCATTCTTTTCTTGTATGCAATAGTCTGAAAAACATACAGAAATTCCATTATAATCAAATGTTTTTGTTTCTGTTTCTTTTATCTCTCTTATAATAGGTAAGTTCATTTCCATCATTTCTTTGTGTAATCTTATATAAATCATTTTATCAACATTTTTATCAATCCATTTAACAGCTTTATTTTCTTTATCTGCATTAGATGGATAATTTATATTTCTAAATAAGAGTTGTTTAACTCCATTAACTTTTGCATTTTCCATAAGACCGTTACAAAAATAATCTTTAAATCTATCTGTTATATTAAGACAAACTCTTGATATAATACCAAAATCTTCAAGCCTTTTAAACACAAAACTTAAATCTACAACGTCCCAAGGCTGATCAACAGAAAATGCTACTATATTTACTTGTCCAGCAGATAGAAGTGTTACAAAATCGTGTATATTTCGTTTTAGTTGTAATCCATTTGTCTGTATCTCAAGCCAATAATCTCTAAATTCCATCATTATTATTTGTAACATTTCTTTATTCAAAAAAGGCTCACCTTTACTTGTTATTAAAATATTAGAAACTCCAGATACTTTTATTAAATTCTTAACCTTCTTTAAATTTGACAACATTAATGCAGGATTAGGTTTAGTTTTCCATGTTATTTCAGATATACAATAAGGGCAATTCTTATCACATCTTGGACTAACTGTTGGTATAGATATTGTTAAATTATTTGCTTTCATGAATTATACCATTTCTCCCCTAACATTTTATATTTTTGATAGTCTCTTCCTTCATAAAATCCTACAATAAAAGCATCTAACATATATC
>JAHIVR010000030.1 GCA_018816625.1 Nanobdellota archaeon
CAAGGAGAAGATAAAGCAATTAAAAATTTAGAAAGAGCAAAAGAAAAACTTCAGATTGTGCAGGAAAAAGTTTCTTTAGATACATCAGAAGAAATTAAAACAAATGTTGATGAGATTATTGACAAATTAAATGAGGAGGAAAATCTACCAGAAGAATTTGATGAATATATTTTAGAAGAAGAAAAAACACAACTTACAGCGGTTCTTACTGAAAAAACTTATGAGTATTGCAGTGAACTTGCAAAAGAAGATTTTGTTTTAATGTTAAAAGATGAAGAGTGTAACCCTGAAACTGCTCCTGAACCACTTAAAGATGATTTGGCAAAATTAAAAGATTTACAAGAAAGAATGTTTGTTCAATTAATGTTAGAAATTAGAAGTTGCATAGATGATCCTGGAACTTGTAATTGTGAGGTAAATGTTGATATAGATCAAAAAGCAAAATGTGAAAAGATGGTTGCTCTTGCTCTTAAATGTGAATATAAAGATGATGAAGTGGCTTGTGATGAATTAGAATCTATGAAACCCAAGCAAGGAGATAATTTTGCAGAAAGTTTTGTTCCAGGTTTTTTAAGGAATTTGTTTAAAGAAAAATCTTATATGGTAGAATATGATATAGAACCTTCAGATTGTGTTCCTGAAGAATGTTGGGATAATAATGACAAACCAGAATGTAAACAATATGATAAGTTTAAGGAAACAAAAGAGGATTGGGATGAATATGGGAATTTTATAGGAACAAGAGATAAGTGTGGAAAAGAAGGGCAAACACCTACAATGAAAGAATCAATTCCCCAATGTTTTGATGGTGATGTATTCTTAGAAGAAAAATGCGGTAAAATTACAATGGTTGAAAATGAAGAAGGTTTAATAAATTACATTATTGAAAATGAAATTAATGGTATTTTAGGAGGATTTGAAAATAATTCAGAAAATAATACAATTGATGTTAATGGAAGTGATGGTCAAATGCAAGTAGAAAATAAAGTCAGAGAAATAAAAGAAGAAATGAATCAGATTAATAATCAGATTAAAGATATAACTTATGCTGCTGGAACAGGACCTGGGGGAGATTCCGGGGTTGTTATTGATGGAGATGGGCAAGATGTTGCAACAGATGATGGTGGAGGTAATAATGTTGTTGATAATGATGTTGCAGGTGATGGAGATGGAGGATATGCTCCTAGAACAAGTGCTGATTCTCCAGGAAATGATGTTGTAATTGATGGAGGAGACAATGTAGTTGTTACGGATGATGTAACTGTAGATTCTGGAACAGTTGATAACGGGGGAGGAGATGAAGGTTCTTCTAATGATGTAGCAGGAGTTGATGAAGGGTCTGGTGAACCAGGAGTTGTTGATGAAGACTAAAATGAAAAAAGCAGTATTGTCAAAACTTTGGGCATGGATTATTTTAACTATATTAATTTTCTTAGATTCTTTTTTAGATGTTAAAAGAGAAGCAGAAGGAAATCCTATATGGCGACCAATTGTAGAAATTATTGGAATAAATTATGTGCCATTTTTAGTTCCTTTTGTTTTGCTACTTTTTTATTTTGTTGTTAAGGGTGGAGCTTGGTTGACAAGAAAAGTTGACAAAATTCCAATTAAATCAGAAGAACTTGTTTTAACAGCTCTTGTTTTGGCTTATGGGATATTTGATTTATGGGTAATTTTAGTTGATTTTTTCGGTTTTAGCTTAATTAAAAGCCACTATCATCTTACCCCTGTTTTAGTTGCAGTTGTATTAATTTATAGTTTGTGGGCTGAGCGTCATTTGAAGAAACAAAAATAGTTCCGCACCCAACCGGTAGCAACTCCATTTTAAAAAGGAATTATACGTGTATATTCTAAGATAAATAAAAGGGCGTCAAACATTTCATAACCGCTCGGAGTGGGCGTATCGATTTTTGACTGGGCGTCGCACTATTTTTCCAGTGGAAAATTACTCTAAAATACCTTTAATTTTATTCCTAAATCTTTTTGGATATTTTTTTAAGTATCTATTAAACTTCTTCTTATTTAATCTTTTCTTAAATTCTTTAAGGGTCTCTTTGTTAATTTTTTCATTAAAATAAATCATATCAATAAATGTTTTTTCAATATCTGAATATGGAAAAGCAATTTTATCTTCTTGATAGTATTCTATTCCAAAGAGATATTTTTTTTCTATTCTTCTAATTAAAACATTATTTCCAAAGACTTTTCTTATTCCTTGTCTTATTTTTTTTGTAGTGATTATTATAGGAATTGTTTCTTGTTCCCAAAGATTATGAAAACTTAGAGCATCTTGCAATCCCAAATAAGCTTCTTTAAAACAAAAAACTATCAAAGCTGAATTATCTGAAGTTGTGTAATATCCTTTAGTAAGTCTTTTTATTTTGCCTTTTTTTAAAAGTTCGTTAATAAACCTCTTTACATATGCTTTGGTCTTTTTTTTATAATTAATTACTCTTTCAATTGAAGAGTAACTAACAACAGGACTTTTAGAAAATAATTTTTCAATGGTTTTAAGATATTTTTCTTTTCCCATTTTTATGCTCTCCTTTTAATATACATTAACATTTCTTCTGTTTTTGGAATTATCCCTTCATAAACAATTACTTTCAGATCTTTTTCATCAATTGGTTGTCTAAATTTAGTAATTAATTTCTTAAGATCATTTTTAACTAAAGAAATTTTTTCAATATGTCTAAGAAGAAAAAAGATATCATACAAATCTCTTGTCTTTAGTCTCTTAAGGTATGTAGCAATTTTTTCTTTAAGAAGTTCTTCTTCTGTTAGCGTGTAAATTGTAATAAAGTTACCTTCCACTGTTTCATACTCATGTAAAGATCCTTTAATCTTCTTGAATAATGCTTCAAACCTTACATGTATTCTATTAAACTTTAAATTTGAATAAAGGCTATTTTCTCCAATTTTCTTTTTTTTAATGGTAAATCCTTTTTTCTCAAAAGCTTCAAATAATTGATTTATTTTTTTAATATTTTTTTCAATATAAACATCTACATCCTCTGAAAATCTTTTTCCCTTATAACATCTCCAGAGAGCTGTTCCACCATGTATAACTGCCTTGTCAAATACTTCATACAGAGTTTCAACTAGGATATCCTGTGCTTTTGCTATTTCTTTATGCGCATTCTTCTTTAGCCTTAAAATTAAAGGTATCATTTTGGTTCACCAAAGTTACATATATATGTAACCTTTGTTTATTTATAAATATTGTGATTTTTGAGAGTGCTCAGGCATGGAATGTTATTAAGTTAAAAAAGGAATTATTTGATGAGTTTCCCGAATTAAAGGAAAAGAGATCTGCGTTTTCTTATAAGTTAAAATTTTTTAGAGATATGCCTGAATTTGAGAAAGTGTTAAAAAAATTAAGGGCAGAAAAAGAAGAGATTATGCCTTTGTTATTGTTTTTGTATAAGGATGTTGAGTAAATTAAGGATAGAAATCTTAATAAACATAATTAAAATTAATTTTTTATAATGGACAAAGCCCTCATGCAAAAACATTTTGAAAGAATGCCTTTAGATGATCGTCTCAGAATGGATAAAGATGTGGACCCCATTATTATTATAGATTCTATGGATAAATTAGCTGAAATCAACTACAGAGCCCTCACAGAAACTAATTCTTTATCTCACCAGATAAATCAAACATTGGCCAGAGGATCTCCTTATCCCAAATCAGGTGAACCTGATTTGCCAACCCACTATGGGTTACTTAGTGATGCTCTTAATTGCATGATAGATCATGTTGGGGGTCTAACTTCGTGGAAGTATAGCCCAAATCACCCAGACGATCACAGAAAAGTTTTATCCTCTCTTGAAGAGAGCATTAAACCAAAAATTGAAACAATTCATATATTATTCAAAACAGGCTACCACAAACCCTCTCCTCTCCCTTCTTCAATGACATCATCAGAAATTAATGTATTAGCAATGTTAGATAGATTTTCAGGAGTTTTTACTGAGCCTGTAAAGAGTGTTAGTTATCTTTTGGCAGAAGGAAGTAAACCTAATGTCAAGTTAGGGACTGTAGAGACTGTTGAAGAGTTTGTTAGAGTTTTACAGGATGTGGGTGTAGGAAGAATAAGGCATCTTTTTCATGATATTATTCATCAAGAATATTACAATCACATAAAGAGAGTTACAATAAATGGAGGAGGTTTTAGGGAGCCACACATACAGGGATTGGGGCATTCACAAGTAGAAAAATTTCAACAAAGCCCAATGTGGCCAATAGCAGAAGCAATGATAGAATATTCTAAAAAAGATAATGAAACAGGAAATCACTTTGATTCCGCATTTTCCAGAATGTATGCTTTAATGACTCCAAATCATCTAGCAGCAACAATGGATCTATCATACAGCTTGGTGGGAGATTCTGCAAATGCTTCTCTTCATGTCACGCATGATTCTCCTACAGACAATTATAACATATCTTTTCATTGTGGTAACAAAGGATATTTTAACCCAAAATTTATGGAGGCAATCCATACATCATTTAATGAAAAAGGGTACAAATGTACAAGCGGGGATTGGGGCAATAAAGCGTTTTGGGTGGATAGAAGATCTACAGGAGAACAAGCAAAAAAGGATGTGAGATTTATCCTTGATAATTTAACAGATAAGTTAAGAAATGCTGGGGGTCGGTGATTATTCATTCATGACAACATTTATCCATAATTTTTGTTCACAAGATATATAAATAATAAACAGCAACGACAATTGAATA
>JAHIVR010000031.1 GCA_018816625.1 Nanobdellota archaeon
AAGGTAAAGGCATCTTTAGATATTGGAGATTTTGTTTTAGATGTTTCTCATAAAAACCTAATTTGCGGTATTGAGATTATGGACGCGAGTGAGAATTTAGGTGTGCCGAAGGATGTTTTGAAGAGTATTAAGAATATGAAGATGTCAGTTACGTATAAGACGAATCATGTTTATGTTTTGCTTATGATTATTTTTGTTGCGGGAGATAAAGAGGTAAATATCCCTATTCCCTTGACTTTAGATTTGGGGCATAAAACTCCCAAAAAAGAGGTTCTTGTGTATAATTGAGAAATAGGTTTACCTTGGGTTAACCAGAAAAGTATAAATAGATGTTAGTTCTTGAAGTGTTATGGAAGTTCCAAAAAGAGTAAGAGAGGAAGACAATAAGGTTGTGATGTCAAAGCTACCTCGGGATGAGTTTGCTAATTTCAAGAAGCTGTGCGATGGCGAGGGCAAGACGATTAACAAGAAGCTGCGGGAGTTGATTAATCATGAAGTTAATTCGCATTTTGGTTTTCCAATTAATGGCACGAAGAAGAAGTTCTTTGTTCCTGCGGAGAATCGGATTATTGAGATGGTGGAGGTTGATGATGAAACTTAATGAGATGACATGGAAGGATATCTTTGGATACCATAAGGTTGATACTGCTGAGGAGCTAAATCCTTTTTTTGAACAGGGATATCATATTGTTTCTTGTGATGCAAGTTATCGCGAAAGCGTGGGGACTTGCTCTGTTCAGATTAAAGGGAAAGATAAGGAGTATAAAGTTAAGGATAAGCCCTTTTCTGCAATTGGTCCAGTAGAGTCTGAGATATTATCTATCCTTCATGGAGTTCGGGAAGTACAGAAAAACAAATCTGCTAAGAAAGTGTTGTTTACAAATGATAACGTTTCAGCAATTAATTTAGTTCTTGGAAATCATGACCGTAAACAGAACCATATTATTAGGGCAGTCGATAAGGTGAGAAATGAACTTTCTAAATTGACTATCCCTTATGAGTTTGCTCAAGTTAAAAGTAAGGTAAATAAAAAAGTTGACAAGAGCGCCAAGAGAAAACTCAAGTCAAGAGAAACAGTGATAGAAAAAAGAATTAGGGAACGTAAAGATAAAATTAGTAAGGTTCAGGAGAGGGCTCAAAATCTTGAATGTAAGCAAGATGGAACTAATTATTTAGTAAAGTCCTCTAATTCAGAAACGTGGTATGCTGTGAATCTTGATATTCTTTCTTGTTCTTGTCCTTATTGGAAAAATAATTGGTCTAAAAAACCAGAAGGGGCCAAGTGGACTAGGGCTACTCCTTGTAAGCACATGTGTAGGGCCGCAGATTTTGGAAGTCAAAACATTCTTGAGATATTTAGGAGCCAGGTGTTTAGAAGAAAATGAAACCAACAACACCAACCTCCATTAATGAAGATGTTTTAGAGTTCTGCAAAGAGATTAATCCTGAAAGCGAACCTTGCTTTGTTAAAGTTTCTCCTTGGGAAGGATCAGAGTATCAAGATTGTTTTCCTAACGTGGAAAGATATATTAAGAGTTTTGGAGGGGAACTCCAACAAGGTTGGACTATCTGGGAAATCCCCAACAAATTTATAGAAGCAGAATTTCACGCAGTTTGGATAGATGGCAAAGGAAATTTTGTTGATATAACTCAAAAACCTGATAGAGAAAAACAGATTTTGTTTCTTCCAGACAGCAAAAGAGAAATTAAAAAAGAGCCCATAAACAATATACGCAAGGTGTTACAAGACACTGCAGAATTTAGAACGATGAAGATCCTAGGAAAAAAAGATTTAAATTAAATCAGAAATATTGGAATGGTTCTAAAATAGAGATTCCTTTATCAGAACTTAAGATTTTAGAAAATTTAACAGAAGAAATTTTTCAATCTGAGCTTCAAAAAGATTTTTTAAAGGGAAAGGTAAAGATAGGAAGAAACGAGAAGTGTTTCTGTGGAAGCGGATTAAAGTATAAAAAATGTTGTCTTAATAGGAGAAAAAATGAAAACTAAAACATTGCCAGAAGATTGGAAGGAAGTTGAACTTAGTGAAGTCTGCAAAATAGTTTCTGGCTCGACACCCTCGACAGCGAGACCAGAATTTTGGGATGGCTATATTAATTGGATTACTCCCGCAGAGATTAGCGAAGGACACAATTGGTATTATTCTGATACTCAGAGGAAGATAACTAACGAAGGGCTAAAGTCTTGTTCTTCTGAATTATTCCCAAAGGGAACTGTAATGTTAACTACTCGGGCCCCTATCGGAAAGGTTGCGATAGCTGGAACAGAAATGTGCTCAAATCAGGGTTTTAAGAATTTCGTATGTGATGAGAAAAGACTAAATCCTGAATTTCTATATTTTTGGTTAAGGGCTAATAAGAAGAATTTGCAGAACCTTGGGCGTGGTGCGACATTTACGGAGATTTCTAAAACTATCGTTTCTAAGATAAAAATCCCTCTCCCCCCTCTCCCCGTCCAGAAAGCCATCGTCTCGGTGTTGGAAAAGGCTGAGAAGTTGAAGCAGCAACGGGCTGAGGCTGACAAGCTGACGCAGGAATATTTGCAGAGTGTTTTTTATGAGATGTTTATGAGGAAGGAGTTTGAAAAAATTAAGATAGAAGAAGGAATCCTAAAAACAGAAAACAAAAGTCCAGAGAAAGAATTTCCAGAGAAGCCATTTAATTACATAGATATCGCTTCAATAGATAATATCTCTAAAAAGATTATTGAAACAAAAGAGATATTGGGAAGAGATGCCCCGAGTAGAGCTAAGCAAGAGGTACATAAAAAAGATGTAATAGTTTCTACGGTTAGGCCAAATCTTAATGCTGTTTCTATAGTGCCAGAAGAATTAAATGGGCAAATATGTTCAACAGGATTTTGTATCTTAAGAGCAGATAATAAAAAATTTATCTCGGAATATCTTTATTTTATTTCACAAGCAAAGTTTTTCGTTAAGGATCTTGTAAACAAATGCAAGGGTGCTAATTATCCAGCAGTTTCGAATAGAGACATTCACTCTATGCAAATCCCACTCCCGCCCATCTCCCTCCAAAACAAATTCACTGCAATCGTGGAGAAAGTTGAGGCGATGCGCGAGCAACAGAAGAAGGCGAAGGTAGAGATTGATAATTTATTTAATTCCTTGATGCAGAGAGCGTTTAAGGGGGAGCTTGTGAGATGAACCTAGGGGAATTTTTTATGCCGGGTTGGATAGGACTATTTATTACAGTAATTGGTGTTGTCACATATTATCTTGGCAGAGTTGTTCTTGATTTTTATCCAACAAAGGAAGATAAGGCTCTGAACCATATTATTGGGGTTTTGCTGTTATTGATATATGTGGCAATTCCAGTTAGTGCGTTCTATACGTTTTCTG
>JAHIVR010000004.1 GCA_018816625.1 Nanobdellota archaeon
CTAACTGGCCAACAGCCTCTATCCCAAGATAGTTAATACTCTTTCCAAAATATTTATAACTAAAACCATTAATACCACAACCTAAATCAATAACATTTGTCTCACCAATATTTAATTTTTTATATAACTCTTCATAATATCCTAATCTCTCCCTAGAGGATTGGTGCTTTCTTAAAATCCACTCTTCATCCTTATTTTTAATAGATAATAACTTATCACTTCTAAAAGGCCAAAAAACCTTATTCAATAATTCTCTAGTCAATCTAATCTTCTCCTTATCACTAACTTCTTCATTTTCAAACTTTGAAAATGCTTTTTTAACATCAATAAGAGGTAATTTACTTAACTCCTTCTTCTTTATGATTTGGATAATCATTTCTTTCTTCTCCATTTTTCAATTTTTATAACGCCTTGACCAATTTAATAAAGTGCCCAGATGAACTATTCAAAAAGCAGGATACTCATTAAGAGGATTCCTGTTCGCATTGAGGTTAAGCCTATCAGAGTTGGCATTGAACCTGACAACTAAATGTAGCAAATTAACTTCTCTTAAAAAGAGTCTTCTAGTCAATGAATTTCTTCAAAGGAAGCACCACTTCTTCAAGTTTCGCAATATTTCAGTTACTAATTGTTGAAGTTGAATTTTATAGCTTAAAATAAACCTTAATAATGCGCTAGTTAACTGGCGTGTAGTCCATTAAGTTTCTTCTTACTCTAATCAATTGCTCATGCTGAAGGAGTATAAAAAACTTTTCTGGGCAAAAATACTAAGAAAGAATTGTTTAAATTTTTTTCGTTGATATTAAATCAAATCTTCTAACATTAATTTAATTAGATTATCTGTTAATAAAAATTTAAGTGAAAATCCAGATAAAGTGGGGTTTGGACATCAATATCACGAATTGGGAATGTTAATTTATCTAATTTACTTTATATGTTGATAAAAGCTAAAAAACAGGGGGTTAAATCTCTCACAAGCGAGCAAAACAACAATCTTACTCAACCTGCAATACCCGAAAAGCAGGATACTCATAAAGAGGATACCAGTTGCAGTCGAGGTAAAGCCTATCAGAGTAGGCATTGAACCTGACAACCCTTTCATCTTTTTTAGAAGGTTTTGAATTTAATCTCCAAACATACATTTGTGTTGAGTTTATTTTGTTTGAAACCCTGTTCAACTTTCTTGTATCTGAGATTCCTAAGAGAGATTTTAATGTTAATTTATCTTTAATATCAGATACCCAACCATCTAAACCAACAATATCTCCAAATAAGGAATAAGCACCAGAAGTTCCATAGTTGTGTATTATTTCATCTTTTTCTCCTGCAGGATTGTAAATTACTCTTGTTAAAGTATTTGGCCATTTTCTTAATCCATCTTGCAAAAAATTCATTAATTTTGTATCTCCTGCTCTTACTGCATCTTCCATAATCCCAAACATTTGAATAGAATTTAAAGGCAGAGGATTTCCTTTTTGTTTTTCAGCTTCATAAAACTCAGCAAGTCTATCCTGAGTCATTGCAGGAGTCATTTTTTCCATTAGCCTATAAACACTAGAACCCTTCTTAATCTCAAAAAATCCTTGACTAGGTGCAACATATTTGCTTACTACTTGAATTCTTCCTACCATAAAGCTTTAGGAAAAAGATATTTTTTAAATATTTGTATAGTTAAGAATACTCTCACAAGCGAGCAAAACAACAATCTTACTCAACCTGCAATACCCGAAAAGCAGGATACTCATCAAGAGGATCCCAGGCCGCACTGAGGCCAAGCCCATCAGAGTAGGCACTGAACCCGACAACTCTTTCATCTTTTTTAGAAGGTTTTGAATTTAATCTCCAAAGATAAGTATCAGTTTCATTAATCCAATTAGATACTTTATTTATTCTATTAATATCATTTGTTCCTAAAAGAGATTCTAAAACACTTTTATCTAGGATATTTTCTATCCAATCATTTGGACCAACAACGTTAGCATTTAAAGAATATTGGTCTGAAGTTCCATGATTATGAATTACTTTATCAAACCCTGAAGGATTATAAATCACTTTTGATGAAGTATTTGGAAATTGCCTAAAACCATTTCTAAGAAAATCTCTTAAACTTCCAACTTCTTCAATATTCTCATTTCTAAAATCATATGCTCTGGAAGCAATAGCCCAGATTAATGGAACACTGGGAATTTCCAACCCATATCTTGCAACAAGTTTATCTTGAGGCATTGCAGAGGTCATCTCTCCAACAAGCTCGTAATTCTTAGTCTCTCCCCTATACAAAACATCTGATACTCTCCAAGATTCAGTTTTTGGAACAATATGAATAATTCCTGATTGTTTTACCATTCTTTTTTAATAAATCGAAGGTTTAAAAATCTTCTGTTTGTTACTTTTTTTGAAAAGTAACAATTTTTTAGTAAAATAGTTTAAATCAAAAAATGTATTTAAGTTAAAGTTATTTAAAAAATATATGGCATCAACAAATCAATCCCCAGCATATCAAAGAGCACATGGAAGATTCTTAGCTGCTCAAACAGATGAAGAAAAATTAGAAGCATTAGAAGAAATGATCAGAGAATGCCCAAAACATAAATCATCAGAAAACATGCTGGCAAATCTCAAAACACGATATAAAAAACTAAAAGCTCAAATTGCAAAATCAAAAAAGAGTAAAAAAGGCCAGGCCGGAATTAAAAAATCAGATATGCAAGCAGTTATTGTTGGCTTAACCAATTCTGGAAAATCCTCCCTAATTTCTTTATTCACAAACATTCATCCTGAAATCGCCTCTTATAATTTCACAACTAAATCGCCAGTAGTTGGAATGATGAATTATGCAGGCACCCAGATACAACTAATAGAAATACCTGCAATTGAATCAGAATACTATGATAAAGGAGTAGTTCACACAGCAGATGTTTTGCTGATAATGATTAATAACTTAAAAGATATTGAAAAAATAATTCCTAAATTACACTCTCCAGCTAGAAAAATAATTGTTTTTAATAACCTTGATAAAAGTAAAGAAGAATTAAGGAAGATAGATGCTACTCTAAAGAGTAGAAGATATAATTATATTATAATTAATACAAAAATTCAAGAAGGAATTGAAGAACTTAAAAAGAGAACATTCCAATCATTTGACAATATAAGAATATACACAAAAGAACCTGGAAAACCAAAATCACCAAAACCCATAATCCTAAAACCAGGAGCAACAGTAAAAGATTTTGCAAGAAAGATACATGAAAAATTCATCAAACAATTTAAATTTGCAAAGGTATGGGGCCCTAGTGCAAAATTTGGAGGGATGGTATGTGGTTTAAAGCATGTATTAAAAGACAAAGATATTATAGAACTACATACTTCTTAATTTGTCTCTAATATGCCTTACTATTAATTCTTTCTCTGGCTTTTTCATTAGTTTTTTTAAGGTCTTATCATTCTCAATTCCTGTATAAAAATTTACCTTTCCCTTAACAAAATCATAGGCTCTACAATCCCCACAACCAATATCTAATACATCGCCTTTTAAAATTTTTCCAAGAAATTCACTCTCTGCAATCAAAGATTTTTTCATACCTTCCGCATAAGTATTTTTATCAAGCGCGTGGGTAACTTTTGACATTTTAACTATAAGCTTCCTTATACAACTTATTAATTAGCTTATCTTTCCTAATTGGCTCTAAAAGATTATTAATCTCATCAGCAACAGCATTCTTTAAATCCAAGGGATGCAATTTTTTATCAATAAAATCTTTCTCAATCTGATTATAAGAATCATATTTCAAATCTCCACCAAATTTCTTATCTCTTTTAACAACAAATTTCTCTTTATTATCATTCTTCAGAGTCATTA
>JAHIVR010000032.1 GCA_018816625.1 Nanobdellota archaeon
CAAACGTCCTTTCCAACCAAAGATAAAAGGCGAGGAGCGAAATGCAATGGGGTACACTGGAATTGATAATGAAGGGCAAGCAATCACTGTTCAGGATTATCGCACACCCCCCTCGAATTTTGATAATGGGCAAAAGGTGTATTTGAACGATGTTAATGTTTATTCGCAAAGAGATGGAGGATTGGCAATAAGTATATGGGATAAGGCAACAACCAAGGAAATTGCAGAGGCGTTTAAACAGCCCCCCGCCATTCCCTTAAAAAAACTTAATGACTTGGATGGATATTATTGTTGCATTGAAGGATTTGGACTTCCTGGTTCTTACAGGAAAACAGACTATGGAACCGTCAGACTTGAGGTTGTCGATGAAAAGAAGCACTCTGTAAAAATTGTCATATACAAAGAGATTGTGAGCAAACTTCTAAAAGAAGGAAAAATCAATGTCGAGCTTGACAAACTTGACCGATGTAAATTACGGATTTTTGGCGTTTATATAGAAAAAATGGTGAGGCCAACATACACCGAGGTTGATTTTATCAGGGTGTGGGGGCTTGAGGTCATCAATGAGATTGAATATCCGACCTTTACACGGCCTTCAGAGCCCTCCAGTGAAGAGAACCCCCCCAAAGAGGTAGAATCTATCAAGGAGGGGGTCAAAACACCGGAAAACGCCCCTGAGAAAATCGAGGATTTATCAGAGAAAGTCATTCCTGAAGTCCAAAAAGCCCTCGAAAAAGATATGCTTGACGATGAGTTCATTGAAAAGTTTGGTCGAGAGGTTTATGATACCCTTTTACAGGATAGCGTTATCAAAGAAGATGGCGGCATAATTTCCCTTGTAACAACAGAGGACATTCCAAAAGAGCAGTTGAAAAAAGAAGAGGAAGCATTTGATGAACACAAGGGCATTGAACCAACAGAGCCCCCAAAAGACTTGACCAAAGATGAGCGCGAACTTTGCGAGAAGTTAAAAAAACTGGATATTGAACTTGAAAAATGCGGGGTAATGAAAGGGGTTGAAGTCAAGTCCCTCCAAAAATTACTTAACTGGGCGAATGGAAAGACACAAAGAGCACTTGATTCTCTCAAGGCGAAGGGAGAGATATATGAGCCCGACATAGGGAGGTTCAAGCCGATATGATAAAATGGATATGGCGGCGCATTGTAAGCTATTTACAAGAAAGGGATAAGCGCAAACGCCCCGAATTATACACAAAGTCAAGGAGATAAGGTGAAAAAATGACAATTAGAAATGAAATCTTCCAGCAGTGTTATAAGGCTCCTGTTTTTTACAGGGAGCTAAAGGAGAAAATACCTCACACACACACCCGCCACCTGCAAATACTCCTTGATACCGGAAAAATAGGCAAATTCACCGCTCCGGGACGTTCTGTATATTTCACAGCCGATAATTTCAGCGAGGCGTATGAAAAATACATGTCCTCTTTTCCCCCGCGATGGAAGGGCGGTCTGAAAAGCAGAAAGAGGTTGCTACAAGAGACATGTCTTATACTCCCAGATACAGAATCAATAGGCAATTCGGAGGTAAATAAATGAAACAAGTTCCCGAAACAATAGCAGAATGTGAAAGTATGGATTGTAGAGAATGTCATTACGACAACCCAACAACAAGGAAAGAACCATGCTCTACACTATTTAAATATAGAAGGACGAAAATGTTCAAAACGAAACGAATGACAGTTAAAGAAAGGGAAACCGATTTAGAACATTTAATAAATCGTTGGGTAGAACTCAACAACAAAAAAAAGGTCATTAGTTTAAAGGGAAAGTTAGCCGAAAACAGACTATTTCAATATTGGCTTAAAAAAAGAATCAAGTGCCTCCAAGGCGATGAAATTGTAATGCAGGACGGTTTTATTTTAAATGAACACCTGATTAATGAATTAGAATCTATGTTAGGTTATGAGAGGACAACCGATATTGAATAAACATGGAGGTTTTGAAATGAAGAAATTTGGAATAACATGGAAATTGACGGGATATATGATAATAGAAGCAGAAAACGAAACTAATGCAAAAGCAGAATTTGTTTTCAAAAAAACCACAAAAGAAATACTTGAAGGACATGATGAAGATTTTGAAGTTTATGATATTGAAGAACTATGAACATCAAAAAAGGAGATGATAGAGAATGCATATAACCTCTGTTGTCTTAAGACTAGATAAAGAATTTCATACCATCGGAGAACTTGAAGAACATTTAAGAAGTGGTATGAAGGGAAGTATAATCGTGCCATGTAAATGTCAGGAGAAATACAAATGACAAAATTAATAATTGATAAAGAAAACTTTATGAAAGTGTATAATAATCCAATAAAAAACTGGTCGTTATTATATGATATAAAACAAAATTTACAAACCCTCACCGATGAAGAAATCGATATAATTGAATATACTATGTTAAGAGGTCGAGAACTTGGAAAATGGAAACAAATTAATGAAATAATCAAAAAACTCAAAGGTGATTTGAATGGAAATTGAGGCATCAAACAAGGAAAAAGCCCAGTGCGGTGATATAGTAACATGGGGGGATGGAAGGGAACGATATTGTTCCCTACCAAAAGGCCATGACCTACCACACACAGACGAATTTACAGACGATTCGTGGATTTCCCCACAAGAGGAGGATTCAGGAGTAAACGAAGTCAGTGACTATTGAATAAGGACGGCAGAAAATGAAGCGTAGAAGTAAGGAAACGTTAAGGAAATTATTGAAGGCATCAGAAGATTTTGCCAACCAACAAACTGAAAAGTTGGAGACTCTTAAAAAAGAATCACTACCAACACACACATGGAAAGCATTTGAAGATTGTGAGAAGGCTTATGACAAATTGATAATAGCCTACGCAGAAAAAATAGGAGTAGTACAATGACAGAAAAGCATGATTTTAGATTAAAATGTAAACACGGTAGCGAATGGATTTGGAAAGGCGAATGGTTACAAATCCTTAAACCCAAACTACTACATAAACATAGTAAAGTATATATACTATGAACTACTATATTATTGTAGGAGTGATGTAAAATGGATACACATTTGAACTTTGGAATGGTAAAATCTTGGAGC